>DOWG01000087.1:322-580 GCA_003519685.1 Lachnospiraceae bacterium | reverse complement strand
CTGCTGACACCGCCATAGACCGGTTTCTCATCCTTGATGCCCAAACCGTTCCTGTCCATCGGCAGACCAAACCAGCCTGTCATCGCTTCGATATGCAGATTGTTCGGATCCGCAGAGAATGGAATTTCATCATTTGGATCCCCATTGCCGTTAGCATCCTTTTCTTTGAATGCCTTCAGTACCGCTTCGAACTCCTCGGTCGTTTTCGGAATTTCCATTCCGACATTTTCCAGCCATTTGCCGTTGATATAAGGGGAA
>DOWG01000087.1:0-308 GCA_003519685.1 Lachnospiraceae bacterium | reverse complement strand
GGACAGTATTTTTCATAATAATCTTCCAGCGGAATGAAGGTACCCTGCTGTACTCCATAGGTTAAAATCATACTGTCGTTTAAAGTCCAGCCGCCGATAACATCTGCATAATCACCGGAGTTCAGATCCAGATTCAGTCTCTCCTTCGCCGTCTCATAAGGCAAAAGTCTCAGTTCTACATCTACGTTTGTCTGTTTCTTAAACTCATTCAACATGTAGAATTCTCCCGTATCACTGGAGCCATCCGTAAAGATGGAGAAGCTGTAAGCGCCTTCATCTACCAGGGGAAGTCCCTCTTTGTACATCAG
>DOWG01000082.1:5046-5550 GCA_003519685.1 Lachnospiraceae bacterium | reverse complement strand
GCATCCGGCTCACCTTTTACCAATTCCTTACCTGAAAACTCCATAATTACTTTTCCATCGTTCGTGGGACTAATAAATGCATCATGCTTTTCCGCTGTAATTCCTGTCATAGGCTGGAACCAGTGAGTATAGTGAGTCGCCCCCCGCTCGATTGCCCAATCCTTCATTGCGTTAGCAACGATTTCTGCCACGCTCGAATCCAGATCATCACCATTTTCAATTGTTTTTTTGAGAGCCGCATAGGTTTTTTTCGGCAGTCTTTCCGCCATTCTTGTTTCATTAAATACGTCAATTGCAAAAATATCCGTTAACTTTTCTGACATATCATTCTTCCTCCAAAATAGATCCTCATAAATGATTGAAAAAGGCGTTCCCAAATCCTTGAGAACACCTTCGCTCCATAATGCTATTCCAAATACCATTCATCAATGCCGGTTTCTTCTCCCGGGCCTTCCGATTTCGGCATATATTTCTTAAATATCCGTTCCATTAACAGAGAGATTA
>DOWG01000082.1:1728-4900 GCA_003519685.1 Lachnospiraceae bacterium | reverse complement strand
CTGTTTTTCACTCTGCTCATATTGGTCCACGCCCAAAGCATATCAAACACTAAGAACAAGGTGAAAAATGTAAAAATAATACCTGTGATAGCGCCTCTTTTAAAATTTGATTTAAAGGATCCGAAAAACTCACGGAACAAATATCCTCTGTCCCTGCGGATCGATTTAACCGTAGCATAATATAATGCCGTATTGGCCGGTCCGATCGTTATAATCGGAATACAAACTAATGTCCATACAATACTGAGCATCAAAATATCACAGAGTTTGCCGAGTGCCACAAAAAATCCATTATCAAGATTAAATAAATTGCTCATAGTCAATCCAATCTCCCTCATATATCGTTACGCCTTATTATAACACAACCTGTCCATTGTGAAAAGTGAAATTATTATTTTGTCAAATGGTCAGTTACTGTTCACACCCGGGCAAAGTCTATAATATGATTTCGGCAAACGATATCCGATAAGGAGTATTTGCATTCGTCGGTACTTTGGCTCCGTATTTTGGAGCCTTATGTACCGCTACGTAATGCAACTAAGCGAAAGCGTCTNNACATTTGTCGAAATCATAACATAACATACATGGCGGGTGTGAATAGTAACAATGGTCAGGATAACTTGTGTATAAACAATCCGCTCCGCAGCTTGGGTTCAAACCAGGTTGACTTCGGTGGCATAAGCATTCCGGCATCGGCTACTTCAAACAGTTCTGTTATAGAGGTCGGATACATAGAAAATGCTACTGCTATATCCACATTCCCCCGGCGCTCCAACTCTTTATTTCCACGGATTCCACCAATAAAATCAATCCGTTCGTCTACACGTGGATCCCCGATTCCCAGAATCGGATGCAGCAGATAGTCCTGCAGTAAGGAAACATCCATGGACGCAACCGGATCCCGAATCGTTTTTAAAGCGTCTTTGATTGCAAGCGCATACCAGTCCCCATCCAGATACATACCGAAGGTTCCTTTTTTCTTCGGAGAATATGCCTTCTTACCAACAAGACTTACGGTAAAATGCTCCCCTGCCTTCCTAAGAAACTCCTCTTTGGTGAGACCATTGAGGTCCTTTACCGCACGGTTATAGGGAAGTATCTTCAATTGGTCATGGGGAAAAAGTACGGACAGGAAATAATTAAATTCCTCCTTACCGGTAAAATCCAGATTCTCTTTTCTCCTTTTTAATCCCACCTTTACCGCAGAAGCTGCCCGGTGATGCCCATCCGCAATATAGATCCGGTCAATGCCGGCAAATGCCTCCTGTATGGCATGAATGCGTTCCTTCTCCGACACTCTCCAAACGATATGGGTAATTCCGTCCACCGCGGTAAAACGATAGATCGGCGCTTCCTTTCTTACCTCAGAAACGACCTCGCCAATTACCGCGCAGGATCGGTAAGCAAGAAAAATCGGGCCGGTCTGCGCATTGCAGATATCTACGTGGTTGATTCGGTCAATCTCCTTGTCCTCCCGGGTGTTTTCATGCTTCATGATAACATTATTCAAATAGTCATCTATGGAGGCACAGGCGACGATTCCGGTCTGCGAACGGCCATCCATAATTAATTCATATACATAATAGCATTCCTCAGAATCTTCCAGAAAAGTTCCATCCTGTATCCTATCCCGGAGCAATTCTCTTGCCTTCTTATAAACGGAGGAATCATAACTATCTACCGTATCCGGCAACTGTGTTTCCGCACGATCAATTTTCAGAAAGGATAAGGGTTCTCTCAAGGTTTCCTTCTTTGCCTCGCTGCGATTGTATACATCATAGGGAAGCGCTGCAACCCGGTCCGCAACATCCGCCCTTGGGCGGATACAGAAAAAAGGTTTTACTGTCGCCATCGTCATTTCCTCCTATATAATTAGAGTAGCGTTACTGTTCACACCCAGGCAAAGTCTATCATATAATAAANNCATATCGGGTGTGAATAGTAACAGAGTAACAGGTAATTGCCAAGTTTCAGTTAAGACATCATTTCCTATTTTACTATACGTACCTTTAAAACTCCCTGGATCGTTTTAAGCTTCTCTACAACTTCTTCTTTATTACAGGATTCCACATCAATTACGGTATATGCATAATTCCCCCGGCTCTTGTTGACCAGATTCGCAATATTTACATTCATAGAGGAGATTGCACCGGTAAACTGAGACAGCATATTCGGAATATTCTGATGATGAATTGCAATACGGCCAAACGCTTCACAGATTCCCGCGTCACAGCTGGGATAGTTCACCGAATTTTTAATATTACCATTCTCTATATAATCCATCAACTCCTTCACAGCCATCTTCGCACAGTTATCCTCCGATTCCTCGGTTGATGCACCAAGATGAGGAATTGCAATTACATTTTTCATGCCCACCGTCTTGTCATTCGGGAAATCCGTCACATATTTTGCAACCTTACCGGATTCTAACGCTTCCTCCATATCCGCATCGTTTACCAAAAGGCCTCTGGCGAAGTTCAGGATGATAACGCCATCCTTCATCTTCCCTATTGCTTCCTTATTAATCATCTGCTTCGTATTTAATTCACTGTCCGGATTCTCTACCAATGGGGTATGAACGGTTATGTAATCACAATTTCGGAAGATCTCTTCCCTCGTTTTTACATGAATAATATCCCTTGATAAATTCCACGCACTATCCACAGATATAAACGGATCGCAGCCATATACTTCCATACCCAGCCGGTGTGCCGCATTGGCTACCATTACGCCAATCGCTCCCAAGCCGATTACACCAAGTTTCTTTCCCTGAATCTCTTTGCCGGCAAACTTGGATTTTCCTTTCTCCACCAGCTTCGCAACATCCGGATCGTCTTTAATCGTCTGCGCCCAGTTGATTCCACCGACAATATCCCGGGAAGCCATAATAAGCCCTGCAATAACAAGCTCCTTTACACCATTCGCATTCGCTCCCGGAGTATTAAAAACAACAATCCCTTGCTGTGCACATTTATCCAGAGGAATATTATTGACACCGGCACCTGCTCTTGCAATTGCCAGCAAATGATCGGAAAACTCCATATCATGCATCGCAGCGCTTCGTACTAACAGTATGTCGGCCTCATTGATATCTTCTATATTTTCATAATGATTCGTAAACTTATCCAATCCCACCTGTGATATTGGATTAAGGCAACTATATTTCATATTA
>DOWG01000082.1:372-1626 GCA_003519685.1 Lachnospiraceae bacterium | reverse complement strand
ATACTGGCTCTCATACCGCCGACGGTCCTGTGTCCCTTCAGATTCTCAAGCCCTGCCGCTTTCGCTTCCTTTACGAATTTTGCATCCAGCTCATCGCTGCCGGTTACAAACGGAACATTCATTAAGGAACGATCCTTCTTCTCTACCGTTCCCTTAAACAGCTTGCTCTGATCCAGAAATTCATACAGAATTGCTGCTTTCTTCTCATTTCTGGCCTGAATAGCCGTAAGCCCGCCGAGATTCTTAAGCCATTTAAATACCTTGCCGCAGATATAGATTCCGTATGCCGGCGGTGTATTATAAAGGGACGCACTATCGGAATGCGTCTTATATTTCAACATCGTAGGAGTTCCCGGAAGAACATCCTCCGTAATTAAATCTTCACGAATAATGACGATTACCACACCGGCAGGGCCGATATTCTTTTGAACACCGCCGTAGATGATGCCGTACTTGCTGACATCCACCGGTTCGGATAAAAAGCAGGAAGAAACATCGGCAACCAAAGTTTTTCCCTTCGTATTCGGCAGAGTCTTAAACTTCGTTCCATAAATCGTATTATTCTCGCAGATATATACATAGTCCGCATCCTCGGAAATCGGCAGGTCAGAACAATCCGGTATGTAGGTAAATGTCTTATCCTCGGAAGAAGCTATGGCATTCGCTTTTCCATATTTTTGTGCTTCCTTATAGGCTTTCTTTGCCCATTGTCCCGTAATAATATAATCTGCCACTTTATTCTTCATAAGATTCATCGGTATCATGGCAAATTGCTGGGATGCCCCGCCTTGTAAGAAAAGTACTTTATAATTATCCGGAATATTCATCAATTCCCTCAGATCTTTTTCCGCTTCCTGAATAATTGTTTCGAAAGCCTTAGATCGATGACTCATCTCCATAACAGACATTCCTGTGCCTCTGTAATCCAGCATTTCATCAGCTGCTTCTTTTAGAACTTCCTCCGGCAACATAGCCGGTCCTGCGGAAAAGTTATAAATTCTTCCCACTTCTTCATCCTCCTTCTTATTATTTAAACTTATATATAAACTTANNACTTAGTTTATAACATTATTACGTTACTTTGATAAATATTCTTCATTATAGAACTATGTTATTTTTTTGTCAATATTGTTTAAGTGTAAAAACCGATTTATTCATTAACTTTGTTACTATTCACACCCACCATGTATACCATGTTATGATTTCGACAAATGTATCCGATTCGGAGACGCTTTCGCTTAGTTGCATTACGTA
>DOWG01000082.1:0-304 GCA_003519685.1 Lachnospiraceae bacterium | reverse complement strand
TAGGGGTGTGAACAGTAACTTAACTTTATCAATTTGCACAATTTATATGTTGATAAAAGTGTCATAAGTCTTTTTCCTGGTCTTCCTCGGTAAACACCTCATCAATTGCCGCTCCCGGCGCAACCATCGGCCATACCTTATCATCACAATCGATAATGCAGTCAATCAGCACCGGTTCGTTAAGAGAGAGCGCCTCTCTTAGAACGCTTTCCACTTCTTCCTTCTTCGTAATCCGATAGGCCTTCGCCCCCATTGCTTCAGCTACCTTAACAAAATCAACCTGATCCGTTAATGTTGTATAGGA
>DOWG01000053.1:20804-20924 GCA_003519685.1 Lachnospiraceae bacterium | reverse complement strand
ATTCATATATTCCATAGAATATTCTTTTTTTATGATTTGATTGTCCAGAATAATGTTTCCAGTGTAATGGCAGTAAAGTCCATTGATCAGATTAATCAGCGTTGTTTTGCCTGCACCACT
>DOWG01000053.1:20423-20629 GCA_003519685.1 Lachnospiraceae bacterium | reverse complement strand
GTTATTACATTGGTAAAAACCAGATTACCCGAAACAAATAGAATTATTAATTCTGTTGCCACAGATAAGGACGCTGATATTGTTTCGCTTTCAGCAATCAGCTGTTCTAATTTCATCCTTATCTTGTGATATATGGTGTTTCTTTTTTGAAAATCAGCTTGTACATACTCTTGTTTTCCGTAGGTGTACACTTCATAAAATCCTTC
>DOWG01000053.1:0-20329 GCA_003519685.1 Lachnospiraceae bacterium | reverse complement strand
CCCATCCTGATATGTATGGATGTCGTTGGTCAAAACAGATAGGTAGTCAGATACTGGACGTTTACGATAATCGACATAAGTTTGAGAAGAAATTTTTTCAAACAAGCGGTTTCTTAAATCTTCTGTTACGGTATTTGATAGTTTTTGCATATAGTAAGTTTTTAAATAACAAAATACGGCATATAAAACAATAAAAATTAATGATATAAGGACTATTCTCTTAAATTTTACCCCATCCCTTTGTCCCGCACTGTCTATAGTTACTTGAATGATAAATGCTAAAGAAACGGAAAGGACAGCAGAAATCAAACTAGCACCTATAAATAGGATAAGTTTACGGAAAGGTAATTTAAAATGTTTTCCCATATGTTACTCCTCTGTTGTTGGTGATGAAATAATGGAAACACTCCTCAATTTCCCGTTAGTTGTTTTTTTCTCATAGTACTTTTGGCAGAGTTCATTATATTCTTTTAAGAATTGAGCATACTGTTCATCGGATAAATGAAAGTAATCTCTACCAGCAAAAAGCATATCTTGACTCAGCGAACTGTGTTTATCATAGTATTTTTGAAAGTCAATCATTAATAGTAAAAGGAAACTGAATATACCGTTAATATCGCCATCTTCTTTTTTTTGCGAAATTCGGAATACCTTTTCAACGGTTCCACGAATTCGATTTTCCTGTACTACTTGAATTATATTATTTTCTTCAAGGATTTTTATATGATTGTAAATGGAAGCCTTAGAGATAGTCGGGATATATTCAATAATTTCACTTGCTGTTGCAGTTTGATGGATAGACAGATATTGTAGGATCTGGATTCTAATAGGATTTATCAACACATCAACTTTGCTCATAATTTTACCCTCCATTAACCTTTTGTTTTATATTATTCCACTTATTTAGAATAATACATCGTTCTATTCCGTTTGTCAACTAACCTATTTGTTTTTTGATAGGCGGCATTAGCCATATGCCAATGCCGCTTGTTATTGTATTAAGATAATCGGGTAGGGGGATTGTAGAATGAAATTTCATCAATGCTTTTTAAATCCTTATCAGCCAGAACTTCATCTGAATAACCAACAGGCAATAAGCTTTTGAATACAACAGGCGCTTCGGCAATCCACATTTGATTTCCTGCTGCTTCGGCCAATTGCAACCTTATTGTTTTATCCTTGATAACACCGAAAACATATCCTTGAACATTTTCTCCTGACGGGGACAACCTGGCTGATTCCAACATCTCATCAATAATATCATCGGAAATAGACCAGTCTTTAGCACGATTGTGAAAGTAGTAGACACCCTAGATAGAACTAAAAAAAAACATCAAAAAAGCAACCACTCCAAGCAAGGTTAAGGTTGCTTTTTTGATACAGTAACTATTAATTAAGGTGAACCGTTGCTATACGGATAACACTTTTCTTGTATATATCGTTAAGTTCGTTCCTCAATTTTGTACCATTTAAGTTCCATGGGTGCCAGTTCTGTCTCGAAGCATGATGCGTCTCCCTTAAAGACTGTGGTCGTCTGGGGCTCCATCGTATTATTCACTACTGCATACCTGCCAGTGGCCGGGTAGTAAGAACACTCGGTGGCCGGATTGATAGAGAACCAGTGTTTCAGCGAATCCTCGCTATGTGCGGCCCAGCAGAGCGCCCTTAAGAGAAGTCTGGTGTTCTGCGCCGAGTAAGGGAGTCCGGCCAGATACACCGAGCGCCCTTTTCCAAAATCATGAGCCGCCGCCCGGGTACAGCCATATGCCACGATCAGATTCTGTGCTCCATGGGCATAGACATCATCACAACAATCGCCTAATTCAGCTTCCGTATCTAGGTCATCAGTGATAAAATGGGGAGCCGCTTCCGGGTTATATTTGGTATAATTCAAGGTTAGTGATATTTCTTTATCCACTCCCAACACGTCAAATAGCTGAAAAAATGACCTTCCCTGCGAAGCGCCGTGGGTTCTCCCACGCCGATGAAGCCTCCGCCGCCATGCACCCACTCACGAAGTGCCACGACCACTTTGGGATCAGCCCATGCCTTGCCGCCGGAGAAAGCCGTGCCCTCTTCGCCTGCATTGATGATCACCGATATTCCTTCCGGCACACCGCCCCGGATATCGTCAAAGGAGAGGAATGCCACATCCACCGCCATGCCAGACAGTGCCTCCAGCACTCCGATATAGGACGCCGTCTGTTTGAAAATCATGGCGTGGGCCACCATATGGGTCTGCCATGTGCGCAGGTCGCCCCAGCAGTTTAAGATTGCCACCTTGCCGGGCAGAAGGCTATAGGGACGGCTCTTGGCTATATTATCATACATGGTGCGGAATTCATCACAGATTTCACCCACTCTGGTGATAAAATCGGGGAACTTAAGGGCAAGCGACGGATAGCCGCCATAGCCGATGCGATCCACAGGATTACGCAGCATAGCCCGCCTGGCCTGGAGCCAGTTCTGGTTCACCTTTCCTACCGGATCTCCGCCCTCGTGGAACACTGTGGGAAAGAAATAAGGCAGAAACCGGCCTTCCGTATATCTCACGCCGGGTATGTCCGCAATCATACGCATGGTGCAGCCGCTGCCCACACTGCCCACCACCGCATCCAGTCCGATAGAGGCAAAATGTTTTCCGTAAGGCTCCGTGCCGATATAATTATCTCCCAGGAACATCATAGCTTCCCGGCCGTGTTCATGACATACATCTACCACTTCCTTCGCCGTCTTCGCCACAAAGCGCTGCACAAAATCCATATACTCTAGGTATCGCAGCGTCGGCACCCGGAATGCGTTGTTATAATAGCCCTGATCCACTAAGTCTTCCGGATGCAGCCGGTAACCCTTCTCCTGGGCAAATGCCTCCAGTAATTCCGGTGACACGCTCTGCCCGTAGCCAAACCAGTCCACGAACTTCTCCTTCTTCCGGTCATTGAAGAAGAGGCAGAAATGATAGAAGAAGGTGGTGAAACGGATTACATTGGGCGTCGGGTTATCCTTAAGCCACTGGCGAAAATATGCCAGCATTCGCTCCCGCACCTCCGGCTTAGCCGGATTATAGGGCAGGGAATGGGGCACACTTTTCCCCCAGTCATTGGTGATGTGGTTGAACATCTGAGTAGGATCCCAGATCTGCCATACTAAGAAAGCCACCGTATAGATATGCCATTTTTCACAATCTTTGATTATCACACCATCGGCTGTGTAATCCCAGCATTCCGGCGGCACCGTCTCCCCGGAAGTTCGGTCTATGACTTCCCACCACTGCTTCGGGTCATGCTCCACATCCACCTTCAGCTGCTGGTCAAAGATACCGTCCAGCAGATGGATTGCCAACTTTTCATCCTTGGCAGCCTTCGGTTCGGACAAGAGGTACATCTCCTGAAGCGATTGTGGATGGGCCTGCGCCCACTCTAGATCCTGGCGGACCGGAAAATAGGTCTCATATACCTTCTCCGCCCGGTCGGCCAACGTCTTCGGCAGCCGGGTGCCGTCGCTGTTGCGTATGGCGTCAGCTCCCCAAAGCTCCATCAGTTGTATCAGGATATCATCGCAATTTTCTTCCACAGGCAGGGTGACCCGCCCGGTTCTATTCTCTTTCACAGCATATCTCCTCTCCATCCTTTTATGATTTGTCCAGCAGGCAGACAGGGGTGCGCCCCGGTATCAGGCTGCTCCCATCCGTGTAGCCTTCCTCTCTGACGGAAAGCTCGGCAATCAGCTGGTCTACGGTGATCAATACAAGATTCGGGTGCATGTTTTCTCCTCCTTTAAGTTGTTATATCTAATGTCTAATTCTTTATTTTTTCCGCACTAATGAGTCAGCAGCCAGCCCTGTGCTGTAATCCAGCTGGGGCGGCTCATAATCTGGCTCTGAGCGCTGGCGCGTGTATCCGGTATAATCCCAGGTAGCGGCCTGCGCCTGACGGTTCCAGGGACGCATCTCCCAGCAATATCCCCGGAATGGGTCTCTAATATCATTCATGTGCTTCAGCAGTCTCTCCATCAAACCGTCTCTCACACTGGCAAGTTTCTCGTCGCAAATCCTATTGGAAAGCTCCCAGGGATCCTCCTGAAGATCGTAAAGCTCATCCTCTGACAGAAGGTTTAATACCAGCTTGTACCGGCCATCAAAAATACAGCGCATAGGCTGGAATCCCCCGAAACCGTCGTGATCCGTCTCATAGCGCCCAAACTCGATGAATACATCACGGCACTGTGGCCGCTCTCCCTCCATCATAGGCAGCAGACTTTCTCCCTGCAGCATCATCGGTTTCTCAAAGCCGAAGAAATCCCAGACCGTGGGTGCCACATCGATGTGCGACGCCGGGGTGTCAATCTCCCCATGGCCGAACCCGGTCAGGATAAAGGGCACATGGCAGATCTCCTCGTAGGCCGCCGGACCCTTGGCATAAAGACAGTGAGACTCTAACATAGCGCCGTGGTCCGTAGTATAGAGGATCGCCGGCTGTTTTAAGAACATCTCTGTGGCCTCCACCACCCTCCCAATCTCGCTGTCCACAAAGCTGTTGCATCCAAAGAAGTAATCTTCCTTAATCCTCAGCGCCTCCCTGTCGGCAAAGCGCCGCTTGCCTGCCCATACCTGCTGATGGGAGGGTTTACCCTCCAGCGTATCATACACATTGGGCGATTTGGGCAGTTCGTAATCATGGTACATAGATGCATAGGGTTGTGGGCATAAGGACGGCCCATGCGGTTCGTCAAAGCTGACCACCAGGAAGAAGTCCTCCTCCCGGTGATTCCTTATGAACTCCACCGCCCGGTCGGCACAGCGATGGGCGAAGGTAAACTCTGCCGTGATATCTTCTTTCTCCATGGTATCCGCCCTTCTGGATTTAAGCCGCTCATTGTCCGTAAGTTCCTCCAGATAGTTGCGCATATCATACCATGTATCGGCATCCCAGCCCTCCGGGGCGGTGCCCAGCCCAAAATAGTCGCCTCCGTCCAGGTGCCATTTTCCAATATATCCCGCCAGGATACCCTTGTCGCTGAGGCGCTGGCCAATGCTCTTTACGTTGAGCGCCGGCGCATTGCAGTTGGAATATCCCCCGTTAATGCACGGGAACTGGCCGGTGAACAGTGCCGAGCGGGCCGGGCCGCATACCGGCTGCACCGTATATGCCTGATTAAATTTTATACCCTTCCCCGCCAGTGCGTCAATACATGGAGTCTTGATTCCCACATCCCGGTAGCAGCTCACCATGTCCAGCCGCTGCGTGTCAGTCATTATCATCACAAACTGTTTTAGCATTATTCTTTAATTCCTCCGCCGGTAACTCCGGCAATAATTTTCTCAGACAGGAAGATATACAGGATCAAGGTCGGCAGGAATACCACTACCACGGAAGCGAAGAGCTCCGCCCATTTACCAGTGGTCGTCATGGCCTGAATCATACTGTACAGACCGTATGCCAACGGCCGCGTCTCGTTATCAGACGCAAAGATCATAGCAATGAAGAATTCGTTCCATATGTTTACAAAAAGGAAGATACTCACTGTAATCAGCCCCGGCTGCGCCAGAGGGAACATAATCTTGATAAAAGTCTTGATTGGGGAGCAGCCATCGATGGCCGCCGCCTCCTCAAAGGTCCTGCTCAACGTCGAGAAAAAGTTGATCAGGAAGAAAGTACAGAAAGGAACATTCAGGCATATATACAGAAAAATCAGTGTTCCTCTATGATTGAGCAGATTTAAGGATACTGCTATGGTGTACAGCGGAAGCACCACCATAATCTGCGGCACGCTGAGCGCCAGTACAAAAAGATTCGTGAGCGTTCTGTTACCGAAGAACTTGAACCGGCTGAGCGCATAGGCGCAGGGCGCCGACAGAATCACCGTGCCCGCTACGGAGCAGGTGGCGTAGATCACACTGTTAAAGAAATATTTCCCCATGTTGCCCTTTACCCAGACATAGGAGTAGTTCTCAAAATGAAGTCCTGAGGCCAGCATCTGGTTGCTGAAGATCTCCTTTGTGGTGGAAAGTGACGCCACAATGATCCAACCGATTAAGAACGCAGTAAAGGTGACCCACAGCGTAATGATGATATATCCCGGCAGTAGCCGGGCTTCTTTTCTCCAATTGACAGAAGGAACTGTCTTATTCTTTTTCATCCGGCACACCTCCTTAGAATGTGATATCATCATCTTTGATGATGCGGTTGATAGCAGTAAACACGATGACGGCGACAATCATGATCATCACGCAGATGGCTGCGCCTAGCCCAGCATTGTTCGCCGTGAAGGTGGATGTCATATCACCGAAGGTGGAACGCATCATGTAGTAGGTGGGCGTCATGATCTGGGCCGATGGGTCCCTGTTGCTGGAAAACATCTGTGACCAGATGTAGAAGCCCAGCGTACTGGTGGTCCATATGGTCATCGTAGTCCTGAAAACCCCTTTCAGTAGTGGCAAGGTAATATGGAAAAAGCTGTAGATGATCGAAGCCCCGTCGATGCGGGCCGCCTCATAAATATCCGCCGGAATCTTCTCAATGCCGGAAATATAGATTAGCATATAATATCCCACCGCGCCAAAGCAGAAGGCGATCATCATGGATAGGAACAGATTATCCGGCGCCGTCCATTGGAATTCAGCCATTTTGTCCCAGCCCAGAAAGGAAAACAGGCTGTGGAACAGGCCCCAGCGGACATTGAAAGCATAATGGATCCACATATTGGCCAAGGCTACCGCGGAGATGATATTGGGCAGGTAGATAGCCGCCCGGAAGAATGCTTTGCCGCGGATGCCCGATGTGAGGATCACCGCCATGGTTAGGGCAATCAAGGTGACCGCGATACCGCCGAACAGCCATATCTTTAGGAACGTCACCCAGGTCTGTCGAAACAGCGATGTATTCAATAGTTCTGTGAAAATACCCAGCCCCACAAACTGCCACTCGGACATCCGGCTGACGATATTGTCAATGTTATAAAAACTCATAAGGATTGTGCGGAGCACAGGATACGCGAACACAATCAAAAAGCAGAGTGTGGCAGGAAGTGTGAAGCACGCAATCATAATCTTTTTGCTCTTGGAGTTCATTCTCTACCTCCTTCGTTTAAAGTAATGAGCGGGAGGACAGTTTCGGCTGTCTTCCCGCCCTGAAGTTCTTCTATTTGCCCATGACAGCGGCCTTGCAGTTAGCGATGAATTCGTCTGCTTTGATCTGCCCGCCTAAAAGCTTCTGTGCCTGCTCTTTATAAATCGGTGTGAAATTGCTGTTGGAGTTGATGTAAAAGCTATAAGCAACGTTCTCTGTGGTGCTGTCAAGAACCGGTTTCGCCGGAGCCAACACTGCCGGCCATGGTGTATCGACCGTGTTAGGTATAGCGTTGCATTGTTTACTCATCATAGTGTCATATTTGCCGGTGGTTAATAATGTGATAAAGTCAAATGCCAGCTGCGGATCTTTGCATGTCTTTGCAATCTGCATGATGTTCATACCGATGCTGTTGGCAGTGGTAGGCATCACTGCGCCTTCCGGTGACGGAAAAGAGAATGTGCCCCAGTTAAACTCGTCTCCGGTGATCTCGCGTACTTCATTGAGCATATAGGAGCCTACCAGGTACATAGCCGCCTCTCCCATAGCAACTTCGTTCTGGCCTGCCGGGTATTTATTGGAAGCCGCGTTCTTGCTGACATAACCTTTATCCCACATCTCCTGCATAGCCTCCGCCGTCTGCTTCACTGCCGGATCATCCCATGTCGTGCCGGTGGCATCGCTGACCAGTGCCTTGTTGAAATCTGCGCCTTTTAAGCGTCCCAGGTACATAGCGAACGGAAGGATGATATATCCGTCATCAAAGGAGAATGCCGTGATGCCGGCATCTTTTAACTTCTGGCATACGTCCATCAATTCTGTCCATGTCTGTGGCTCACCGGTGATGCCGGCCTGTGCGAACAGATCCTTATTATAGAACACCGCTACTATGTTAGGCTGATATGGTACGCCGTGGCTCTTGCCATCCGCAGCGAATTGTTCCACGGACTTGATCAGTACAGGGTTGGCCACATCATTGTATGACTTACCACCTAGAAGGTCGCTGGGAGCCGCATAAAGCTCCGACATCTCATAGCCGTAATCATTGTACTGTGCGATGACAGTATTGATTCCCTGATCCCAGATATCTACCTGCCCCGCGTCAAGGGAAGCTTTAATGGTCTTTAGGGTATCGCGGCCCATCCAGTCGATGTTTATCTTCACTTCCGGGTACATGGTGGTGAATTCCTCCGCGGCAGCTTTGATGACCTCCGCCTGTGGCTCGGTCTCGTTCCACATGGATACATAGTGAATCTCGCCTTTCCGGTCAGCTTCTCCGGCTACTGAGACCGTAGGTGCTGCTGTGGTGGTTTCTGTCGTAGACGCCGGTGTCTCCTGACCGCCGGCTCTACAACCAACAAGTGTCCCCATAACAGTGATTGCTGTAATCAAAGCAAGCATTGTTTTTTTCATCCTTCATTCCTCCTATAAAATATTTTTGTTAATTTAACTAGCGTAAGCTTAACATTTCCGGGCTTGTATGTACATGTATCACAAATACCGTTTTATGGACAAATCGATACACTTGTGATATTGTATGGGTATAGAATGATTGTTATGGAGGAATGAGGCATATGTTCACAGTATCGGGACGTGTGTATCCGAGCGCCGAGATTGACATGCCCAGAAACGACCGGCCGCTAATGGTGGGAGGCTGCGGGCATTTTGTACTGTCAGCAGAAGAACATAAAGAAATCTCCCGGCCAGCCGGGAGGCGTGATTATCAGATGCTCTATGTACGTTCGGGAAAAGCTTACTATACCCTGCTAGGGCAGGAGAAGGCAGTGTCCGCCGGACACATTGTGTTCTACTATCCGGGTGAACCCCAGTTCTATCATTACCTTCCTGGGGATCAGGCAGATATCTACTGGATACATTTCACCGGCCATAGCGTCACCAACGAACTGGATCGGCTGAATCTATATGGTCAGCGGATTCTCACGGTCACGACAAGGGATGCCTATAGCAGGCTTTTCGACAGCGTCATCCAGGAGCTGCAGCTCAAAAGACTCCATTACAACGATGTGGCAGACGCCCTGTTCAAGGAGCTTCTCTGCTATATATCGCGGGAGGTCTCTGTGCAGACCGGCATCGCGGTTCCACGCACCCGCGAGGTAGAGCAGGCGGTGCGCATCTTCCATACCCAGTTCGACAAACCCTTCCATCTGGCCGAGTATGCCCAAAGCTGTAACATGAGCACCTGCTGGTTCAGCCGCCTCTTCCGCCGCCAGATGGGCGTGAGCCCTCAGCAGTATCTGACAGAGGTGCGCCTCTCCCACGCCTGCGAGCTGCTGGATTCCGGAAGTTCAGTGGCGGAGGCAGGGATGAATGTAGGGTACGAAGACCCCTCATATTTCAGCAGGATCTTCAAAAAGCACATCGGTATCCCGCCAGCGCAGTACCGCAGCGAACATCACTGATTTGCTTTAATCAACTGAATCATATCCAGCATCACATCTGATGATATCATCTGCGCGGTCACTTTCACACCGTGATTCGCCAGGTAAAGGAAATCTTCCACATCCTGATCCATGACGCTGACTGCTTTCTTAAGCATCCTGGTGTTCTGCTTGCGTCAGAAAAAGGACTGTTCCCAGTCCTCTCCTTATCCCTTGAATAATTACTTTGTTCTCTAAGGAATACGTTCCCTATTTTTTCAATATGTTTTGCCAATCCGCTTTATTATATAGTATTCGGATGATATGTACTACATCTAATAATTCATCATAGATATAAAAAATATTATAGCTGTCATAACGAGTCATTCGAAAACCTAATTCAGCCAACAAAAAGTCATTTACAGGTTGATGCTCTTTTGGAAAAAAACCTAGCTTTTCAGCAGTTTCAATGATCCCATCAACAACCTTTATAGAAGAATGAGGATTATATAAAATGTCTCTTATATATAATCCTCAATCCTTATCAAGTCATATTCAGCTGGCTGAGTAAACATAACTTTACTCCTGTTCTTTTCTCCTTTGGTCGATTCTATCTTTTAAAGACTCAACGCTAATTTCTCGTCCTTCTTTCATTGCTTTATATCCTTCTCCAAGCAAGGCATACAATTCCAATTTTATTTCATTTGGGTTTGATTTATTAATATCTTTTTGAGCTGATATCATAATAGCACCTCCACTTCGTTTCTATAATAGTATATCATACTGATTTTATCTTAACAAACTTTTTTCATATAGAGTAAGAAATTTATGTACCCTTTAGGAAAAGTCAATTTATAATAAACCTAGCAGCATATAACATGTTTATTAATGTATACACTGCTAAGTTCTCATTTCGTAACAACTATGATATTAACTCATACTAAGCTTTTCATCTATATTTTCACTTGCATATTTTTTCTGCTTCTATATTTAGGTAATAAATCTGGATGATTCTGAACCATGTTATAAATAAGTTTCTTTGATAGCTTAGACCTATCATCTATTGTCACCATCAATGAAATAACATGTAATCGAATCCCCTTCTAACCGCACCCGCTTCTCTCCCAGTATGCTTACATATTCATCATAAATCTTTTTACCCGTGATCTCCTGGGAACTAACATTGTAATTCACATCAATCATACCGGCTACATGCATTTTACGAAGATACCGATTAAAGTTTGAACGATCTATACCAAGCTCCTTTGCCACCGCTGTCTTGTTATTACCGTACCCCATAAGTTTCTTTTATCTGTTTTCATCTCTTTTTCCCCAAAGTTGAGTCAACGCTTGACAATCCTATTTTTCGTGATATACTAAAAAAGTCGCAAACGCCCTAAAAACAAGGTCTTTGGGCTATATAAACCGTGTGTTCGAGACCTTCCACACGTAAAACAAAACTAAAGGAGAATGATTATGAATAAAAGAAAGATTCAATTTATTACAGAGGCTGCAGTCATTGCTGCCATCTACACCGTTCTGGTACTTATTTTTATCCCAACCAGCTCTGGTCCCATTCAAGTTCGAGTTGCGGAAGCATTGACAATTTTGCCATATTTTACACCTGCTGCCATACCCGGTGTTACTATCGGCTGCTTTCTGAGTGCCGTGCTAACCTTTGCCGACCCGCTTGATATGATATTTGGCTCCCTGGCAACTTTGATCGCTGCATTTGCTTCCTACGGATTAAGGCGTCATAAATTTCTTGTTCCAATCCCCCCCATTGTTGCAAATGTTTTAATTATCCCATGGGTAATAAAATATGCATATCATGTCCCGGATTCCATCCCTTTTATGATGTTAACCATTGGTCTCGGTGAAGTTATTTCAGCAGGTGTATTAGGAACTATCCTACTGTTTGCTTTAGAACGGGTAAAGCCCTACATTTTTAAAAACAGGAATTCGTATTGAACCGGCGGATATAAGATCCAATCTGCAATTTAAATGTTAAAAAATTAATAAAGTCTAACCTTCATAGAATGTCAAAGAGGCTATCCGAAAAGTAATATAGCATTACAATACTTTCTGTGATAACCTCTTTTAATAGCATACACTTCGATATTCTAGGTTTAGACTGCGGCTAAGCTTATAATTCGCAGTTATTCACTGTTCTCGGGAATGGGATCACGTCTCTTATGTTGCCCATACCGGTCAGGTACATAACACAACGCTCAAAACCGAGTCCGAAACCGGCATGTCTTGTAGAACCGAATTTTCTAAGGTCAAGATAGAACTCATACTCTTCCCTGTTAAGACCTAATTCTTCCATTCTCTTAACCAGTTTATCGTAATCATCCTCTCTTTGGCTTCCTCCGATAATCTCACCAATGCCCGGTACTAAGAGATCCATTGCAGCAACGGTTTTGTTATCCTCATTTAGCTTCATGTAGAATGCCTTAATTTCCTTCGGATAATCGGTTACAAATAACGGTTTCTTAAATATCTGCTCCGTCAGGAATCTCTCATGCTCCGTCTGCAGGTCACAGCCCCAGAACACTTTATAATCAAAGTTATCGTTGTTCTTCTCTAATATTTCAATTGCCTCCGTATAGGTCACACGACCAAAGTCGGAGTTTACTACATTCTGGAGACGTTCCATGAGTCCTTTATCAACAAATTGATTAAAGAAATTCATCTCCGCAGGGGCATTTTCCAGCACATAGTTGATAATAAATTTAAGCATTCCTTCTGCCAAAGCCATATCATCCTTCAGATCAGCAAATGCAATTTCCGGCTCAATCATCCAGAACTCAGCCGCATGGCGGGTTGTATTGGAATCTTCTGCACGGAAGGTCGGACCAAAGGTATAAATATTCTTAAATGCCATGGCATAGGTTTCGCCATTTAACTGGCCGCTAACGGTTAGGTTCGTGGCTTTACCAAAGAAGTCTTCGGAATTATCAACCTTACCCTCCTTTGTCAGCGGTAAGTTATCAAGATCAAGGGAAGTAACACGGAACATTTCCCCAGCCCCTTCCGCATCACTACCGGTGATAATTGGGGTATGAACATAGACAAAATCTCTCTCCTGGAAATACTTGTGAATTGCATACGCAATCAGCGAACGTACACGGAATACTGCCTGGAATGTATTCGTTCTCGGTCTTAGATGGGTAATGGTTCTCAGATATTCTAAAGTATGTCTCTTCTTCTGAAGCGGATAATCCGGTGAGGAGGCACCTTCAATCTCAATTTTCTCTGCCTGAATTTCAAAAGGCTGCTTTGCCTGCGGCGTAGCCACCAGCTCACCGTATACAATGATTGCAGATCCCACATTTAACTTCGATATNNNNCTTCTTACCCAACCGCCAACCTGAACTTTTTTTCCAAGATACTGGTCTTTGTTACGATATAGCTCTCTGATATCTATTAACTCCATAATAAAAACTCCTTTATTTTAGTTTTTTTATCTATATTCTCCACATAAACCACAGCACTTCCACATTCATGGGGAATGTTCTGGTTTATATGGATTGCAATCTTGGTAAGTCCCCCTACTTGTATTGACTGCTGCTTAGCACAGATCGGGATGCTCGTCTACTCTTATCCCTGAAATTCCTTGCTTCCAGCGACTAATCTTATCTCTTGCATTTCCTCATTTCGTTTTATTATATCACAAGTTTGGGTTTTTACAATAAAAATCAAACGGCTTCACTGTATTTCACTATATTTTCCAAATACGACATTGTAATCTCTCCACATTTCTTTTACAATATCTATATAAAATTCTTTGAAAGTTACTGAACTAGATCAAATTCGTGCTGCTGGAGTATCGCTGCTGTTAGTGTTTAATATCTGCTTTGCGTTTATCTGGGGGACTTGCTAATGAATAATGATAAGAAAACGAATGCTTTACTTAACATACTTACAACCATGCCTTGCATACTAAGCATAAATATATTTCTTTGCTTTCGCTTTGCTGATTGGCGAAAGGAAATGCCTGAAGGTATTCAAACCAGAATATTAGCAGGTTCTATCTTTATTGTTTTATCCTTCATCCTATATTATGGAATCCTTTTTTACTTAATTAAGAAATACTACAATAAGGAAGACAAATATCTGCGATTATTTTATGTGGTCCTAATGGTTTTGTTAGTTATTATTTCTTTTGTCGTAGGATATTTCATAAAATACTAGATTGAAACATACCCAGAGCTTACAGGCTTAAGCGAATACTTAGCGCCTCTAGCACCCCTTCTATACTTCGGTTTCTGACTTTCAGGAAGTTCTTAGGTTCATTAATCGAAGCGAGAGTATGAGCATCGGAATTTGTTATAATATTACACTGGTTCAAATAAGGGTTGGATTGACGCAACTCCGGCAAACGGCCGACATCTCTTATTTCTGCACATGAAAATCTTGAATCCGGTGGAATAAAGCCAAGATTGGAAAGCAAACTGTTGGCATTCTTATCAATATGAGCGGGGATATAGATTCCATGATATCTCTTCATAATCTCATCCAGCTGACCGAAAGGAATCTCCGTTGCATTGATTAATAAATATGGCTCCGTTCCGATGCACTGATCCATCGTATTATAGATCTCTTGCTTTCCAAAAATCTTCTCGTTATTCGGAATTTTAATTAATTTTGTAGATACAAATGCATCAAATTCCATCGCATCCTGCAGCTTTGCAAACAGGCAAAGTACATGGACTTCCTCCATGGTACACAGCTCCATACCGGGAACCGCCAGAATCCCATACTGCTCTGCCATAGACATAACTGCAGGGCAATTTTTGCAGGAATTATGATCTGTTACGGCAATGATCGCAAGCTCCTTCACTGCCGCCATACCGATGATGTTCGCGGGTGTCATATCTTCATCCCCACAGGGAGATAAGCAGGAGTGGACATGAAGATCATAGGAAAGCTTATTCATGGATTTTCTGGTATATCTGCAGGGCAGCTTCAAAAATCGGAAGTTGTGTCTCCAGTACAGTTATCCCTTGCTCCTTCGCTTTCTCTAAAGCATGCTCATCCAAATGAATTCCTTCTGCAAGAATGATGCAGACGGCATCGGTCAGTGCAGCGACTGCCAGGGTATTCACATTTCCCATGATAGTTACCCAGGCTGCACCCGCCGGCATCTTTGCCATTGCGATACTTAACAGATCGCAGCAATAAGGTACCGTAATCTCCCGATTCATATTTGTTCCTTCATTTCGTACCTTAAACTCCTGCATTTTAACTAATTCCGATACTTTCATATAATTGCTCCCTTTTCCCGAATTGTTTCTTAATGTAAATGATATAACTGATTTTTTACTCTCTTTTTAATAATCACTTCGTTCAGCAATAACTTCTATACTCTTTTTGCTGATTTCTTTTTTTAGAAAATATTTTTTTACTCTCTTTTATCAATTGCTTCTTTCACCGGGAATCCTTATCCCTTTTTGTATCCAGCTTGGATAATGCATCCGACAGCTTGTGAATATACTCTCTTAGGATATAGATACAATCCTCTTCCTTTGCAACTCCTCTTACAATATCCTCGGCCAGAGCCTTACAGGTCGGCGCACCGCAGGATCCGCAATCCAACTTGGGAAACTTCCTGCAAAGGCTCTCTACGCGGGTCAGATTCTCAATACTTTCCCTCATGGTATTCCCGATCTTAAACACTGGTTCATACCGTACCTCATGATTCCAGAAGGCCTCCTCCAGAACATCATTGTCCAGATGGGAGCAGGCTACCGGAAGATACTTCCGAAGTCTTTTCAATTTTACTTTTGCCGCATAAGGGTTTTCCACGGTCAATACCCCGCCGACGCAGCCGCCTGCACATGCGTTTAATTCAATAAACTCTAACTGATCTAATTTGCTGTCTTCGAGATCCTCCAGAACCCGGATCACATTTTCAATGCCGTCGGCTGCCAGGTAGTTTTCCGACAACAGTCCTCCCGCTTCCCCGCCGGTCGCACCCCAGCTGATTCCGATTCTACCCGAGGTGCTTAAGTTTTCAACCTGGTCAATACTATCCTTCATGAAGGGCAGCAGTTTCGGATAGATCTCTTTCATTGCCAGGACCCCGTCTATTTCACTATGGTCTATTCCGATCGGGGATTTCACTGCCGTTACTTTGGCAGGACAAGGAGAGATAAACAGAATACCGATTTTTTCCCTTGGGAGACCGGTCTTCTGCATCGCTGCCAGGCTCGCTAAAGAAGCTGCCAGATCGACCGGCGCACTAACAGGAAGCAGATGCTCTATTAGATTTGGAAAACGCACCTGGATCAGACGGACTACGGTCGGGCAGGCCGTACTAATGACCGGCCATTTATCCCTGTGATTTTGAACATAGTTTCTGGAAATCTCCGAAACAAGTTCTGCCGCCCCGCTGACTTCATATACGTCATTAAACCCCATTTTCTTAAGGGCGGTAAGAACTATATTTATATCATCCAGATGATTAAATTGTCCATATAGCGAAGGTGCGGGCAATGCAACCGTGTACTCATATTGCTTCATGATCTCCAGGGGATCATAGATTGCCTCCTTGGCATGATGGGGACATATACGGATGCATTCCCCGCAATCAATACAGAATTCCTTCGTGATAACCGCTTTCCCATTCCGCACCCGGATTGCCTGTGTGGGGCACCGCTTAATACAGTTGATGCATCCCATACATAATTCTTCCTTTAGATGGACCGAGGTAAAAAATTCGCTCATCACCCATCCCTCCTCCTAATGAAAACATCCCTGGGAAATTGCAAAACTCCCTGAGTCTATTCCACTATGTATTCACAATAGCTATAATATCAAAGTTTCACAATTACCTAAGAAAAGTTTCTACACAACGTTAACCTTCATTTTTACGGTGGTTCCAACCCCCAGTTTACTTTCTATCCGTAATTCATCCGTATATTTCTTCATATTCGGAAGTCCCATTCCTGCGCCGAAGCCCAGATCACGGATATTATCCGGAGCAGTCGAAAACCCTGCCTGCATAGCCTGATCAATATCTGCAATCCCCGGCCCATGGTCCTTTAATATAATGGCGATGTCCTCCGGTGTGATCGTAACATCTATTGTGCCTCCTGCCGCATGGATCACCATATTAATTTCCCCTTCATACATTGCAATAGCAACCTTACGGACAATCTCCGGCTTTACCCCCATAAGCTTCAGTTTACTTTTTACACTGCTTGATGCCTCTCCGGCCCGGGTAAAATCATCTGCAGGTACCACATAATGTATCGTAATCTTATCATTCATCGGTAGGAAGCACCTCCCCGAAGACCTTTTTCATATAGCATGCCGCAGGCAGAAAACATGCGATGCCCGGTAGAAATTAATGCAATCTCTCTTTCCTTCGCCATCTGTATCATGGCCGCATCCGGCATCTTTCCCCGGACAAACACGATACATACAACATCCATCATTTCCGCAGTCCGGATCACCTGCAGATTACACAGACCAGTGAGCAGAACCGATTGATCCTTCATAAATGCAAGAACATCACTCATCATATCGGATCCACAGGCGGTATGGACCTCCCGATCGATCCACTCTTCCCCCAAAATCAATTTAGCTCCCAGAATTTCCTTAATATCCTTAATTGTCATACCTCGCTCCAATCAAAATATAGTCTTATTATTTTATTTTTTATCCGGTTTCCATCATTATAGTATGATTTGTCAGATTTTTCAATGCAAGATGCAAATCTAAACAGCCGGAAGCCATCCCCATTTTTTGTGATTTTCTATGATAACATCTACAATTAAAACTTTTCCAGGACATCTTTCATAAATCGTCTTATGCAGATTGTATACTGCAATTGTTATAAACTGCCTTCATATTATTTATCTTTTTTGTAGATTATTTAACATACTTATGCTATAATGTCAATGTTTATGGCAACACATTTTAACAATAACAGATACGATATTGTTAAAATATTATCATAAGAATAACTTACGATAATTGATGCGCTAAAGTTCGTAACAATTTTAAGGAGGTTTAACAATGGATTCGCAGAAAAAGAAAGTCCCCTTTGCAGGAACGAAAGAGCAGGAATCCGCACTTTTAAAAGTGATTGATGAGCGCCGTAATGAAAAAGGTTCTCTCATGCCAATTCTGCAAAAAGCACAGGAGATTTATGGTTATCTACCTATTGAAGTACAGACCATAATTTCCAATAAACTAAACATACCATTAGAGAGAATATATGGTATCGTTACTTTTTACTCTCAATTCTCATTATATCCCAAGGGAAAATACAAGGTATCCGTATGCTTGGGCACCGCTTGCTATGTAAAAGGTTCCGGAGATATTTTTAATAAGATTCAGGAACTGCTTGGTATATCCGATGGTGAATGCACACCGGACGGCAAATTTTCACTTGAATCCTGCCGCTGTATCGGGGCCTGCGGCCTTGCACCCGTTTTCACCGTTAATGATGATGTATATGGCAAATTAACTGTGGATGATGTCGAGGGCATTCTCGCTAAGTACAAATAAAATGATGCTCGAACTATCGCTTAATGTATTGGATATTGTAAATAATTCAATTCGGGCAAATGCCACACTGATTACAATAGCAATCGGCATACATAAAAATGCCGATATTCTTTCCATAACCATTGCCGATAATGGCTGCGGAATGACGGGGGAACAATTAACCAGAGTCTCGGATCCTTTCTATACCACTAGAACCACAAGGGGAGTCGGACTGGGCATTCCTTTCTTTCGGCAGGCCGCATTAGATACCGGAGGGAGTTTTTCGATTATATCCGAGCCCGGAGCAGGTACGACGATTCATGCAGAGTTCGGATTGTCCCATATCGATCGCATGCCCCTAGGTAATATAAACAGTACCATTCATACATTAATCATAGCAAATAAACAGATTGATTTTCTCTATACTTATGAATTCGATGGCCGTAAATTCCATCTGGACACCAGGGAATTCCGAAAAATTCTCGGCGATATCCCTATGGACCTTCCGGAAGTATCGAATTACATCAAGGAATATCTGGAGGAAAATCAACGGGAAGTGGATGAGGGATACCCGATTTAATCCCATCCTATTCCTATCCAAATTTTAGTTTTTTATAAATTCGTAGGAGGTAAACTTATGAAATCTCTTGAAGAGCTAAGAGCGATTCGTGAAAGAATGCAGGGCCAAATAGGACTTCGGAACGATAATACGGATCAAATTCGTGTCGTAGTCGGCATGGCTACCTGCGGAATTGCCAGTGGTGCAAGACCTGTGCTGACCGCTCTTTCTGATGCCGTTCAATCGAAGGGCCTTGCAAATGTTACCGTTACACAGACCGGATGCATTGGTTTATGCCAATATGAGCCGATTGTTGAAGTTATCGAACCGGGTAAGGATAAGGTAACCTATATAAAGATGACTCCGGAAAAAGCATTAGAAGTCGTGGACCAGCATTTAATTAAGGGTCAGATCGTAAAAAAATATACCATTGCCGAAGTAATCGGCTAATCCGAAGGAGGACATAAAATGTATCGTTCACATGTTTTAGTCTGCGGTGGTACCGGTTGTACTTCCTCGGGAAGCCCCAGAATAGTAGAAGCTTTAAAAACAGAAATTGAAAAAAATGGTCTTAAGGATGAGGTTGCCGTTGTGCAAACCGGCTGCCATGGTCTTTGTGCCTTAGGACCCATTATGGTAATCTACCCGGGAGCAACCTTTTACTCCTTAGTAAAGGAAGAGGACATTCCGGAAATCGTATCCGAACATTTATTAAAGGGACGTATCGTTACACGTCTTGTCTACAAAGAAACCGTTACGGAGGAAGGGATCAAATCCCTCAGCGACACCGACTTTTACAAGAAGCAGCATAGAATTGCCCTTCGTAACTGCGGTATCATCAATCCGGAAAATATTGACGAATATATCGCAACCGATGGTTATGAAGCCTTGGGCCGCGTATTAACCGAATATACTCCGGATCAGGTGATTCAGACCATTCTTGACAGCGGTCTTCGCGGCCGGGGCGGCGGCGGTTTCCCGACCGGCTTAAAATGGAAGTTTGCGAAAGGATATGACGCAGACCAAAAGTATGTATGCTGTAACGCAGACGAAGGGGATCCGGGCGCTTTCATGGATCGTTCCGTATTAGAGGGAGATCCCCATGTTGTACTGGAGGCTATGACAATCGCAGGTTTTGCAATCGGTGCTTCCCAGGGATATATCTATGTTCGTGCGGAATATCCTATTGCGGTAAAACGGTTACAAATTGCCATTGACCAGGCAAGAGAATATGGCTTGCTGGGCAAAAACATTTTCAATACAGGCTTCGATTTTGATATTGACCTAAGGCTTGGCGCAGGAGCTTTTGTCTGCGGTGAAGAAACTGCTCTTATGACTTCCATTGAGGGCAACCGCGGCGAACCTCGTCCCCGTCCTCCTTTCCCTGCAGAAAAAGGGTTGTTTCAGAAGCCGACACTGCTTAACAACGTGGAAACCTATGCGAATATCCCCCAGATCATACTGCATGGGGCCGATTGGTTTACTTCCATGGGTACTGAAAAGTCTAAGGGTACCAAGGTATTTGCTCTGGGCGGCAAGATTCACAATACCGGACTGGTTGAAATTCCTATGGGTACTACCCTTCGTGAGATAGTTGAAGAAATCGGCGGAGGTATCCCGAACGGCAAGCGATTCAAGGCTGCCCAGACAGGCGGACCCTCTGGCGGATGTATTCCGGCAGAACATCTCGATATTCCGATTGATTACGATAACCTGATCAGTATTGGTTCCATGATGGGTTCCGGCGGACTGATCGTAATGGACGAAGATAACTGCATGGTGGACATCGCCAAGTTCTTCCTCGACTTTACTGTTGAAGAATC
>DOWG01000170.1:2681-3408 GCA_003519685.1 Lachnospiraceae bacterium | reverse complement strand
TGAAAGGAATATCAAAGCAGCGTAAGAAATACTTGCTGGAAGAGGTAAAAAAGCTTCATCCGGAGATTAAATTCAACCAGGCAAAAACTGCTTATCGGCATGCAAGAAGGGGGGAAGACAAGTGAAAATCGTATATTGGTCACCGGTGCATGGACAGGCGGGAACTACCAGTAATATGCTAATAAGCGCTTTGATTGCCGGAATTTTATATAAAAAGAAATGTTTACTGATGCATACACATTTTATGTTGAATAATCTCGAAGCACCCTTGGTTGGAAGCAATGCAAAGAATGCCGGTTCGAGCGGATACTTCCAGGATGTCGGGCTGGATGCCTTAGTCCGCAGCTTTAAGGCAGGTAAATTAACGAAAGAGGACCTTGAAAATTGCTGTATATCCATTCCGAATACAAAGGTAAGTCTGCTTCCGGGAACCTCTAAGAGTAATCAGGTTTCCTTTGAATATGAAATGGATATGGTGATCCGGAAGCTGTTATGTGCGATGGAAGAACTGGTGGATATTGTTTTTGTTGATGTGTGCTCCGGTAATCATCCATTGTCGCATAAAATATTGGAAGCTTCGGATGTCATCGTGATAAACCTCAGTCAAAATACCGGTTTAATGGAATCCTGCTTATCAGGCTATCCAAATTTGGCTAAGAAGAAAGTGTTTTACCTTATTGGCTGCTATGATGGCAACTCAAAATATAATATTAGCAATATTCGCAGA
>DOWG01000170.1:741-2654 GCA_003519685.1 Lachnospiraceae bacterium | reverse complement strand
GATGAAAATCTGTTTTTTATAGAAGAGGCAAAAAAAGTCACAGAAAAGATAGGCAAACTTGCAGGTATCGAAATTGCTATAGAGGAGAGTAAAGAACGAGATGAATTATCCACATGGTAATACAATAATCATCGCTCTGGTGACGGCATTCGTACTCTTAGCCATCTATTTTATCTTTAAAAAGGATCTGGAGCCGGAGGAAGAGCAGGATCCGGTAGATATCTTTTCAATATCCTATTTAAAAGAATCCATTCGAATGCTGTTTAACGGGATTACCAATCAAAATATTGCCGAGCTTTATTTAAATAAAACCGAGACAAAGAAACGAGAAAGACAGAAGGTGCGGCTGAAAAACGCTCTTCGTTCCTGTGCGCAGGGAAACCTTGGGGAAAAGGAATATATAAAGGATTATATCAAGGAATTGCTGCAGAATAACCTGCAGATCAAGGAAGCTACCATTGACCGGGTCATACCGTTTCACAATCCGCAGAAGTTATCCGCTCAGGATAAATTTGAAATATTATTGCAGCAATATAAGCGGGAATACCATAAGGACGCCTTTCTAATGCTGAGTGAACACTGTCATTTTGAAGCAGAGAAGGAGAACCGGTTTGGTATTCATTATGAGGCAGACAGTGAGGATATCGACCGTGCTTATGAAAGATTTGCAAGACATCCTGCCTATATGGATAAGTTAGAGGTATTGACACAGAGAATCTATCAGGAAACGTACGGATTTTCCATTATGGATGAAATCCGGGATATGAATATCGATGGATGCAGCGGAGGAGTATCCGGTATAACCTCCGGGCAATACAACTACATGGANNCTTACGTTTGGTTGTATGAGTGAATTGATCCGCGTATGCAAAAACCTGTATCTCTTTGATAACGTAGGACATCTGACTTCAACGAACGGCTATAAGTTAAATTATCTGCAGGACGGAAGCCGCGTCGTGGTAGTACGGCCAAAGCTGACGAGCGGATGGGCTTTTTTTGTACGTAAATTTGATAGCGCAAAGCGAATGCCGATAGAAACTTTGGTTTGTGATACCGGGAAGGAAGCGGTGATTGAATTAACAAAATGGTCCGTAAAAGGATGTCTTAATATTATCCTATCCGGCGATCAGAACTCCGGTAAGACAACGTTTCTCAAAGCTATGATACAGTTTATTGATCAGCGGTATCCAATTCGTACCACCGAGCAGGAATTCGAGCTCTGGCTGAATAATGCCTATCCGCATTTGAATATCGCAAGCTTTCGCAGCACCGAGGAGGTCGG
The DNA here is from genome assembly GCA_003519685.1 of Lachnospiraceae bacterium. Taxonomy (GTDB): domain Bacteria; phylum Bacillota; class Clostridia; order Lachnospirales; family Lachnospiraceae; genus Mobilitalea. Next base: position 1,372 of record DOWG01000170.1, on the reverse strand, counting down.
CATCATAGAGTCGATTAACCTGCAGAAAAAGACGGATGCGGCCATTATGATCTTGGGAGAAGTTGCATCCTTTGCGCTGGCGAACTCTTACATAACCCTGACACAGGCGGGGACAAAGTCTACGATGTGTACCTGCCATTGCGTTTCTACCAATGATTTAGTGGAATATTTTCGTAATGCAGCGCTTTCCTGCGGAACCTTCACGAATGAGCAGGTAGCGGAGGAGCAGGCTGCCGGTTCCATCAACCTGGATATTCATTGGGAAAAGGCAGGAGATGGCCATCGGTTTATCAGTCATATTACGGAGATTATTCCGTTACCGAAGGACGAGGTATGGCCGGAAGATTATCATGACTGCCTGGCAGAAGCACTTAAGCGGATTGCCAGAAGGAGAACCTACGTGACAAGGGATCTTATTGTTTATGAAAACGGAAGATATGTATGCAAGAATTCCTTTAGTGAACGCAGCGTCCAGAAAATATGCAGGAATTTAACTGCTAAGGAGAAGGAGCAGTTTCTGAGCTTTCATAGAAGGCTGCAGGGGGTGCAGAATGGATAAACAATTGTTGCTTATGACAGGGATAGCTTTAGCCGTTGTTCTTCCGATTGTTATAGTTATACTTCACGATAT
>DOWG01000170.1:186-710 GCA_003519685.1 Lachnospiraceae bacterium | reverse complement strand
AATCAGGCGAAGATATGAAATATTATATCCCGGAGAGGAAAGGGAAACGGCAATCCAAACCGTGAAAACAACGCTGGTAACATGGCTTACCTGTTTGCTGGCGGCAGGATTCGTATACCTTAGGAAACCGAATTTTAATAACTTTTGGGTGGGGATTATTCTGATCTATGTGATTCATAATGAAATCATCGGATTTATGATTCATAGAACCGAAACAAGATTATTAGAGGATATGGTGATTTTCCTTTCGGAGGTGCGTCACAATTATCATGTCAACCGGATGGTGGATGATTCCATTCGGAATGCTATGGAGGGGTTAGGCTATGAGATGAAGGTCCATGCGGGAAAATTATACGAAATACTGGTATCAAACAATCTGAGGGAAGAGATCGCCAAGTATAATGCAGCAACACATAACAAATACCTTAAGATGTTTTTGTCCCTTTGCGTGGGTGTTCTTGAGTATTCGGATAAAAAAGTACATGGACAATTTCTGTTTACCGCGAATATCGAGAATCTGAAAA
>DOWG01000170.1:0-124 GCA_003519685.1 Lachnospiraceae bacterium | reverse complement strand
CTTTCTATAATGGAAAGCCGGGGATCATCTTAGTAACAACTACTCTGATTACGACTCTGGCCGTCTATGTATTAAATAATTATCTGAAAGAAACAAATCAGTTTCTGCCCAAGGAATATCGATA
>DOWG01000230.1 GCA_003519685.1 Lachnospiraceae bacterium | reverse complement strand
TTTTGAAGTGGAATGGGTCACAACATCGGCACCATATTCAAACGGCCTGCAATTTACGGGAGTGGCAAAGGTATTATCAATAATGAACGGAATCTTATTATTATGGGCAAAAGTCGTAAACTTTTCAATATCAATCACAACCAGAGCCGGATTTGATATAGTCTCCGCAAATACCAGTTTTGTATTCTCCCGGACCTCCTTTTGCAATTCCTCTAAAGATGCATCCGGGTCAACGAAGGTTACTTCGATTCCCATTCTTTTCATCGTTACACCAAAGAGATTCAATGTGCCGCCATAGATTGTACTTGTTGAAATAAAATGATCCCCGGCACCGCAGATATTTAAAACTGCAATCATATTCGCTGCCTGACCGGAGGAGGTGCACATTGCTCCGATTCCTCCCTCTAATGCCGCAATCTTTTTCTCTACCGCATCCACGGTCGGATTTGCTAACCTGGTATAGAAGAATCCCTCCTCTTCCAGATCGAATAATTTACCTACTGTTTCACTGGAATCATATTTATATGTCGTACTCTGGGCAATCGGCAACACTCTGGGTTCGCCATTCTTGGGCTGATACCCTGCCTGCACGCATTTTGTCTCAATATGATAATTGCTCATGTGCTTCGTCCTTCCTTATGTATTTTTTGCAATCATATAATATACAAAATAAATTGTCAAGCGAATCCACTTTCATACTTTAACGCGATTGATAAGTAAATACCCTCTTTCGTCTAAAAATAGAGTTAAATCAAGGGTTGCTGCAATGTAGATAGCAATGCAACAACCCTTAAAACTTTAATGATCTATATTTGATAGGAGTGTCATATTTATTCAGACAAAATCTTTACTTNNGGATTTCCTTGGTGATTTCATCAATAAAGGTAGCAAGAGGTTTCTGTCCTTCATCGCCGAGGTAACGGCTTCTTACGGATACAACGCCTTCTTCCTCTTCCTTCTGCCCGACGATCAACATATACGGAACTCTCTGCAATCTTGTCTCCCGAATCTTATAACCAATCTTCTCGGCCCTTTCATCCACGGTTACAAGTACGCCATTGTTCTGTAGCTCTGATTTTACCTTATTCGCATAATCATGGTATTTCTCAGAAATCGGTAATATTCTTACCTGCTCCGGGCATAACCAGGTCGGGAAGAGACCTGCATATTTTTCAATCAGCCATGCAAGCGTTCTTTCATAGCAGCCGAGGCTTGTTCTATGAATAATATAAGGACGTTTCTTCTCGCCGTTTGCATCGATATAGAACATATCAAAACGCTCTGCCAGGATAAAGTCTAATTGGATGGTGATCATCGTATCTTCCTTGCCATAGACATTCTTCGCCTGGATATCCAGCTTCGGACCGTAGAAAGCAGCTTCCCCTTCCGCTTCGGTAAAGTTGACGCGATTATGAACAAGCAGCTCACGCATCTTGTTCTGCATTTTTTCCCAATCCGCCTCATTACCAAGATATTTTTTTCTATCATTCGGATCCCATTTGGAGAGGCGATAGGTAACATCATTTTCAAGACCCAATGTCTTTAGACAGTACATCGCCAAATCCAGACAACCCTTAAACTCCTCTTCTACCTGCTCCGGAGTAATGATTAAATGTCCTTCAGAAATGGTAAATTGCCTTACACGGGTAAGTCCATGCATTTCACCGGAATCCTCATTACGGAAAAGTGTTGAAGTCTCACCATAACGGCATGGTAAGTCGCGGTAGCTCTTCTGACTCTGCTTATATACATAGTACTGGAATGGGCAGGTCATCGGACGAAGTGCCATAACTTCGGAATTCTCATCATTTTCATCACCAAGTACAAACATTCCCTCTTTATAATGATTCCAATGGTCAGAAATCATATAAAGATCCTTCTTTGCCATCAGAGGTGTCTTGGTTCTCATGTAACCGCGGCGCTCTTCCTCATCCTCGATCCATCTCTGCAGGGTCTGAATGATCTTTGCGCCCTTTGGCATCAGAAGCGGAAGTCCCTGGCCGATCACATCAACAGTTGCAAATAACTCCATTTCACGGCCTAATTTGTTGTGATCACGTTTCTTAATATCCTCTAAATGTTCCAGATAAACTTCCAGGTCAGCATTCTTTGTAAATGCAGTTCCATATACCCTTGTAAGCATCTTATTTTTCTCAGAGCCTCTCCAATAAGCTCCGGAGGAAGAGATCAGCTTGATTGCCTTGATTCCCTTCGTACTCATTAAATGAGGTCCTGCACAGAGGTCTACGAAATCACCCTGACGGTAGAATGAAATCTCTTCCCCCTCCGGAAGATCTTCAATCAGCTCAACCTTATAAGGCTCCTCTTTTTCCTTCATTAACTGAATTGCTTCCTCTCTGGGGAGAGTAAAGCGCTCCAGCGCTGCGCCTTCCTTAATAATCTTTTTCATTTCCTTCTCTAATTCGTCAAGAGCTGCCCGGTCAAATGGTTCGCAGTCAAAATCATAATAGAAGCCGGTATCTATGGAAGGTCCAATTGCCAATTTTACATTCGGGTATAGTTTCTTCACTGCCTGTGCCAATACATGGGATGTGGTATGACGATACGCAGCTTTTCCTCCCTCATCATTAAATGTTAAAATATTCAAATTGCAGTCCTGATCTACGATTGTCCGCAGGTCAACCACCTTACCGTTTAATTCTCCTGCGCAGGCCATTCTTGCCAGACCTTCGCTGATATCCTGTGCAATTTCATATACGGACATCGCTTTTTCATATTCTTTTACAGAGCCATCTTTTAATGTAATCTTCATAATTTTCCTCATTTCTGCGCTGCTTTTGTTGACACGTTTATGAGACAATACACATATACAAGTTTGTGGATGCAGCGCATGCGCCCGCCGGGCGCAGACACAAACTTGTTTTGTGAAAAATAATTTAGGANNAAAAAAGCCCGTCTCTTTCGACTTGTTTGTATACAATTCGAAAGGGACGAGCGTATTATCTTATACGTCGCGGTTCCACCCTTATTGGTGTGTTTTGCACCCACTTCATTCGATTATAACGGAATCACCGGACCGGATTGGGATCACTCAGAGTTAGTTTTCATATGCTTCCAAATAAGATATTTCCACCAAATCATATCTCTCTCTGTAATCTTCTACATATTACTCGGCTCGTCAGCGTATTTAAAATATTACAATGCTTAATGCACTGTATTTGAATAAATCTCATTATAGCATTCCTGCTTGGAATGTCAAGGGGTCTGACCTATAATTAGTTTTTGGCCTATATTGATTCTATTTACATTTTTAATTCCATTGGCCTTGGCTATTTTAGCAACTGTTGTATGATACTTATTCGCAATTTTTTTGATTGTATCACCTTTTTTAACAATATAGATGATATTTTTCTTAGGAGCCACTTTCCATTTTGCTGTTAGTGTACAGTCGGATTTTATCTTTGTATCAAACTTAAACTTTTTCCCGTCCTTGTACCAACCATCCAGGATATATCCCTTTTTAATTACCTTTGGCTCTTTCATCGTCTGGCCCGTATAAACCTTAACCACGGTCTTTTTATCACCATTCTTCGGATCAAAAGTTATGGTATGAGTTGTATAGGTTTCTGGCTCATAAATATCCCAGCTACCATCATCAAAACCTTTCATTCCATCTTTATAATATACTTTGGTGTAGAGTTCATCTTCACAATTAATTAGCTTCACGGTAAATGGAGTTCTAACAATCTCCGGTGCATTTCCATTAAAATAAATATTCTCTAAACCTGTCTGTGAAAACGCTTCACCACCGATATATTTTACAGTTGCAGGTATTTCAATAAATTCAAGTGGCTTACGAAAAAAAGCTTCTTCTGCTATACTCTCTATCCCTTTTGGAATAACTGGGTACTTACTGCTTCCATTATATTTTAATAATAATGTATCATTGATGATAACGAACTCATCCTTTTCTCTATCTTTTAACCAAGGTGTTCCTCTAAATCCGGCATAATCAATATCTTTTAAATTCTTACTTAAATTAATTTCCTTTAAATCTCCACATTCAACAAATAAAAATCGCCCCATATCCGCAACGGAATCCGGAATAGTTATCTTAGTTAGACCAGACCCAGAAAAGGCCCCTATTCCNNCGCACCAATGTACTTTACCGTAGAAGGAATGGTAACTGCAGTAATTGGCTTATCTTCAAAAGCATTATTCACTATACAGATGGTTCCCTTTGGTACTACTGGTGTTTTACTGCATCCATTATATTTTAATAATACAAAGTCATTTAACATATCATACTCAGGACAACCTCTGTTGGCTAGCCAAGGAGTTCTATCAAAAACATTATCCCCCAGATAGGATATGTTCTTACCAAAATCAACCTTCTCTAATTGTCTGCACATTGCAAATACTTCATCTCCAATACGAAGAAGGGAATCTGGCAATATAATTTCCTTTATCTTAGCAAAATGAAATGCGTACCTTTCAATTATCTCAACATTTTTTGATAGGGTAACTTCCTCTAATTGCCAACAGCTGGCAAATGCTCCTGCACCAATATAAGTAACCGTATCTGGCAGCACTACTTTTTTTAACTTTGTACTAGAAAAAGCACTTGCTCCGATCCACTCTAATTGCTTTGGCAATTTTATCTCTTCTAAATTATTACACCTTTCAAATAAGGCATAAGGAATGTACGAGAGTGACCATTGATTATCAAAAGTTCCAAATGGATAGGATTCTACGATGATAGATCTTTCACCTCCAATAGAGATGACTGGATATCCATCAATTGTATCTGGTATAATCAGTTTCTTAATGTCCGTAGGACCATAATA
>DOWG01000192.1 GCA_003519685.1 Lachnospiraceae bacterium | reverse complement strand
GGCAGCACCGGACCGAGGGGCTTACATCAGCTGGTCTGGGAAATCCTTGACAATGGGATTGATGAACATTTAGCAGGTTACTGTACACAAATTGATATTAAGCTTAGAAAAGATGGCGGTATTGAAATAAAAGATAACGGCCGGGGTATTCCGGTCGATCTTCACCCAACAAAGAAGATTCCTTCCGTACGTGTCGTTTATACGATACTTCATGCCGGAGGTAAGTTTGGAAATTCTGTCTATAAAGTATCGGGGGGCCTTCACGGTGTCGGCGCCTCTGTTGTGAATGCGCTCTCAAAACGAATGATTATCGAGATCAAGCGGGACGGAAAAATATATCGTGATGAATACGCAAACGGAGGACATCCGGTCGTTGAACTGGAAAACGGTTTACTTCCTGTCGTAGGCAAATGCAATAAATCAGACACCGGAACAAAAGTAACCTTTTATCCGGATGATACTATTTTCGAAACGGTGGAGTTCAAATCTGAGACCATACAAAAGAAGCTGAAGGAAATTGCTTTCCTGAATAAAAATTTACTGATCAACTATACCGATGAAATAAACGGAATCACTAAGAGCTATATTGAGGAATACGGGATCAAAAGTTTTGTATCCTATCTGACCAGGGAAATGAATGTACTCCACGAGGAACCCATTTATCTGGAGGGGACAAGCGGGGATATTGAGGTGGAAATCGCATTGCAATATACCGATAATTACACGGAACAGATCAATTCCTACTGTAACTGTATCAACGTGGTTGACGGCGGTACCCTGGTAACCGGCTTTAAATCTGGATTAACCCGGGTCATGAATCAATATGCCCGTGAATTGAATATTCTTAAGGATAAGGATGAAAATTTCGATGGTAAAGATATCCGTAACGGCCTTGTCGCTATTGTCTCCATCAAGCATCCGGATCCTCAGTTTGAAGGCCAGACAAAGACAAAGCTCGGTAATACGGATGCAAAGACTGCCGTAGAGGATGTATTTTCCACCGAAGCGCAGCGCTGGTTTGATAAAAATGTTGAAGTGCTGCGGGCAATCCTGGATAATTCTATGAAATCCTTCAATGCAAGAAAGGCAGGGGACAAGGCGCGAAATGCGGTACTTAAGCAGCTGAGTGACGTGGACACCAGAAGTAAGCTTGCCTCCTGCTCCTCCAAGAAACCGGAAGAATGCGAGCTGTACATTGTGGAGGGAGATTCTGCAGGCGGCACCGTTAAGACGGCCCGGAACCGAAAAACACAGGCAGTTCTTCCCCTTCGCGGAAAAATCCTGAATGTGGAGAAAGCTTCCCTAGATAAAATTTTATTAAACAACGAAATAAAAATCATGATTGCAACCTTTGGCTGCGGTATCGGCGATGATTTTGATATCACCAAGCTCCGCTATGACAAAATCATTATTCTAACCGATGCAGATGTCGATGGTGCGCATATTAGTACCCTTCTGCTGACCTTTTTCTACCGGTTTATGCCGCAATTGATTCTGGAAGGCAAGATCTACCGAGGCATGCCCCCGTTGTACCGTGTTGAATATGAAGGGTCCGGGAAGGGTAAAAACTCCAGAAAGTCAGAATACCTGTTCAACGATTTTGATCTGGAGAAATTCCGTAAAAACTTCGGACATAAAATTTTAACACTGCAGCGCTATAAGGGCCTCGGAGAAATGGATGCGCATCAGCTTTGGGAGACTACCCTGGATCCCGAGACAAGAGTATTGGCTCAGATATCGGTTAGTGATACGATAGAAGCGGACGAAGTTACCACCACCCTGATGAGCAACAATGTTCCTCCCAGACGGGCCTTTATTATGGAAGAAGCGAAATACGCAAAACTTGATATCTAATATTAAAAATACCAATCATTGTCACTATAATTTTTGGATTAGTGGATGGTTAGCACGGAGGTTTAAGAATAGATGAAGAATAATACCGATCAGGTCATACAATTGGATTTTTCGGAAGAAATGAAAAACAGCTACCGGGATTATGCCATGAGTGTTATTATCGCCAGGGCATTACCCGATGTAAGAGACGGTTTAAAGCCGGTACAGCGCAGAATTTTATATTCCATGATGGAGCTGGGACTGGATCCTGCAAAACCACATAGAAAGAGCGCGCGTATTGTCGGCGATACCATGGGTAAATACCATCCACACGGAGATAGCTCCATCTATGACGCCCTGGTGCATATGGCGGAGGACTTCGCTCTGCGGGTTCCCCTCGTTGACGGCCATGGCAACTTCGGTTCCATTGACGGCGACAGCGCCGCGGCTATGCGCTACACGGAAGCAAGACTTTCCGCGGGTGCAATGGCATTGCTGGGGGATATGGAAAAGGGACTGGTACATTTTGATCCCAACTTTGATAACAGTGAAAAGGAGCCTTCCGTTCTTCCGGCGAAAATCCCGAACCTGCTCATTAACGGTACGACCGGGATCGCTGTCGGTATGGCTACCAACATCCCCCCGCACAATCCGGATGAGGTAATTGATGGTGTCATCGCTTATATCGACAACCCGAATATCACAATCCAAAAATTAATGACCTATATCCCGGCACCCGACTTTCCTACCGGAGGAACCATTGTCAATCAGGCGGAACTTGCTGCAATCTATGAGACCGGTGAAGGGAAGATACGGATTCGCGCAAACCACAAGATAGAGAACGGTGATAATGGCAGGAAAAATATTGTAATAACAGAAATTCCCTACACCGTTGCAGGCAACAAGACAAAGCTGGTGGAAGGCCTTGTATCCCTGATGAAGGATAAGGTATTTGATGAAATATTTGATGTCCGGGACGAATCCTCCAAGGAAGGAATCCGTATCGTAATAGAGGTCAAAAAAGACCGGGATCTCGATAACCTGCTCAACGGTCTATATAAGAAAACACCTATGGAAGATACCTACAGTGTGAATCTACTTGCCATAAAAGATCAGCAGCCGGTTATCTTTAATCTAAAAAGTATGATCGGAGAATTTGTAGATTTTCAGGCAGAGCTCTACACCAAAGAATATGAGTATTTGCTGGATAAGACCATAAAGCGTCAGGAAATCGTAGAAGGCTTAATCAAGGCGACCAATGTCATTGATCTGATCATCGAAATCTTACGGGGAAGCAGCTCCATCAAGCAGGCGAAGGACTGCCTGATCAACGGTAATACGGAGGGAATCCGTTTTAAATCAAAAAAATCCGAGCAGAGTGCCTCAAAGCTAAACTTTACAGAACGACAGGCAGAAGCCATTCTGGCTATGCAGCTCAGCAAATTAATCGGATTAGAAATCATAAAGCTGCATGATGAAAATGACTCCCTTGCCGCTTCCATTGAAGAATATAAGAAGATTCTGGGCGATCAAAAGGAATTATTTAAAGTAATCAAAGCACAGCTGCGGGAATATAAAAAGAAATTCCATACCCCGCGAAGAACGAAGCTGGAAAATGCCGCGGCGGCAGAATATGTAGAAGAAGTTAAGGTGGAGGACATCTATGTCCTGATCGATCGCTTTGGATATACCAAATCCATTGATGCCGCCAGCTATAGCAGAGCTTCTGAGGATAACCTGAAAGAATTTGTCCATATGATACCGATGAAGAGCACGGACAAGCTCTGCGTATTTTCCGCGGAGGGCAATATGTTCCAGGTAAAAGCAGAAAATATACCGAGAGTTAAGGTCAAGGATAAAGGCACCCTCATTCACAATCTATGTAAGCTGGAAAAGGAAACCGTAATTTTATATGTTTCCTTCGAGGAATTGTTTGAATCCCAGCTGCTATTTGTAACCAGAAACGGATTTATTAAACAAGTATCCGGTGCGGAATTTGAAACGAACCGTTCCCAGATAAATGCAACCAAACTGGAGGAGGGGGATGCAGTAGTAAGCATTCGCCTCTTGACTGCCAGCGATGTACTATTCGGAATTTTAAAGGTTATCCTTCTGACTGAAAAAGGATTATCCCTTGGGTTCCCATTATCTCAGGTACCGGAAATGAAGAAAACCGGCCGCGGCGTGAAAGCGATAACGCTGGAAAAAGAGGATACCATATGCTTTGCTGCCGCACTTGATCCGAATACCGAGACCTTCGAGTATGAGGATAAGGTTCTAAACGCCAAGAAAGTACGGAACAGGAAACGCGGCGATAAAGGGCAGAGGGCACAGCTGTAAAGCAGTGGATTCATGGAATTGCTGCAATGCTGCAAGAGGGTCTGTAATCTTCCTTCACACACAGGTCGAAAGACATCTCATTCACTTTGTATGCCATAATCGTACACATTTGTTTATACAAATCTGTTCGCTTATGACACACAAAGTGAATAATCTGTCTTTCAAACAGTGCATTACAGGAAGACCACAGACCCTCTTGCAGCGTTCATATTGTATTGCAGCAACTCCATATAGCAATCAAAAATTGTTTCGCCTTGCGAACTTGCCGGTTTGTCTTATTTTTAATGGTCCTCCGAGCCCTGTCCGTAATAAGCGTTGGCGCCGTGTTTGCGGAAATAATGCTTATCCAGCAGATACTGGGATACGCGGTTAACTCTGGGATTCAGCGTCATGGTTTTGTACGCCATCTCCGCAACCTTATCCATAACTACGGCATTATAAACAGAGCCTGCCGGTGTCTTTCCCCAGGCAAAGGGTCCATGGTTTTTCACCAGAATTCCCGGAACGGCCATCGGATCCTTGTCCCCTATCGTTTCTACAATTACTTTACCGGTATTGACCTCATAATCTCCACTGATTTCCTCTTTGCTTAATTCTCTGGTGCAGGGAATATCACCATAGAAATAATCCGCATGGGTAGTTCCAAGCGCCGGTATGTCCATCCCGGCTTGTGCAAAGGTCACTGCCCAGGTAGAATGCGTATGTACAACCCCTCCAATCGCAGGATAAGCCCTATATAGGATAAGATGGGTCGCGGTATCTGAGGAGGGCTTATAATTTCCTTCTACAACATTTCCCTTCAAATCTACCACTACCATATCTTCCGGTTTCATTTTATCGTAATCCACACCGCTTGGCTTAATGACTACCAGTTCCTTCTCTCTGTCTATGCCGCTGACATTTCCCCAGGTATAGATAACCATCCCCTTTTCCTGCAGTTCCATGTTTGCATCATATACCTCTTTCTTCAATTGTTCCAGCATACTTCCAACCTCCATCCATCATTTTAATTATTTTTACTATAATCGAAAGCAGCTGATTTTGCAATACACTCCCAAAAGAAAGAAATTCATATCTTAAAGCATAATTTTCAATTGATATTTTTACCAATTATAGATATAATCAAGTAAGTAGTGATAATAATTATTTATGGGGATGCATGCGTAAAAACGCAGGAATGAGTACAATGTAACTTGCAAACTGCAAACGAATATGAACAAGGGGTGGGCATATGAAAACTTTTATAGTTGAAAAAACAGCTTCCGGTGGATTTACAATGGGGCGAGCTTTTGTAGTTAACAGAAATAATCTTAGCGCAGATACTTACCGGATCGAATCGAAAGATGCAGATACAGAAATTGCGAAATATCAGAAAGCGGTTCGGGAAGCAACCGCACAGCTAGAAGAGCTTGCCAAGACCTCCGATATCTTTGCCGCCCATTTTGAAATGGTTCAGGACCCCGCACTTTATGCAGGTGTTACAGATAAGATAACATCGGAATCCCAAAATGCTCAATTGGCATTAGAGAATACCACCGCAGAATTTGCCGCCATATTTGACAGCATGGAGGATGAATATATGAAGGAGCGCGGCGCGGACGTAAGAGATGTCCGAGACCGTTTGATGCGTTCCTTAAAAGGAATAACGCAAAATGTACTGGAAGGAATCCACGATAAGGTGATTCTGGTTGCAGAAGATTTATCTCCTTCGGATACTTCAAATATTAACTTGGATTTTGTACTTGGCTTTGCAACGGAGCTGGGCGGTGTAACAAGCCATGTATCCATAATCGCGCGAAACTTAGAGCTCCCGGCTTTGGTTGGCGTAAAGGGCTTAATGGAGGAAGTCAAAAGCGATGATTTTCTTATATTAGATGCCTCAAATGGCAAGGTTATCCTAGATCCGGATGAAGAAACCATTCAGAAATATAAGGCTCTCGAGGAGGAATACCGGAAGCATAAAAAAGAACTGGAAGCATTGAGTTCCCTTCCTGCAACAACCTTAGACGGCAAAACAGTAAAGGTTTATGCCAATGTCGGTAATCTGGAAGATGTAAAAAAAGCTGTGCATCGCGGAATCGAAGGAATTGGACTGTTTCGAAGCGAATTTCTATATATGAAGAATACCCATTTTCCTACGGAAGAAGAGCAGTTTGAAGTATACAAGCAGGCAGCTATACTCTGCCCGAAAGAACTGATCATCCGTACCTTGGATATCGGCGGTGATAAATCCCTGCCCTATTATACGTTTGAACCGGAAGAAAACCCTTTCCTTGGCTGGAGAGCCATCCGGATCTCCCTGGATCTGGAGGATGTTTTCAAAGCGCAGCTGCGTGCTATCTTACGGGCAAGTGCCTTTGGCAAGGTTAAAATCATGTATCCTATGATCATCTCCCTGGAGGAATTAATAAAAGCCAACACTATTTTAAACATCTGCAAAAATGAATTGGCTGCGGAAAGTATTGCTTTTGATCCGGATATCAAGGTCGGTATTATGGTAGAAACTCCGGCTTCGGTGCTGTGTATCGAAAACTTTGCAAAACATGTTGATTTCTTCAGTATCGGTACCAATGATCTGACGCAATATATACTTGCTGTCGACCGGGGTAATAAAAAGATAGCAAAGCTGTATGATTCCTTCCATCCTGCGGTAGTGCAGAGCATTCAGCGGATTATCGATGCCGGCCATAAAGAAGGAATTGAAGTCGGCATGTGCGGGGAATTTGCCGGAGATGAGAAGGCTGCCGTCCTACTGCTTGGACTCGGTCTTGATGAATTTAGCATGTCTGCCGGTGCAACAGCTAATATAAAAAATATTATTCGTAATACCTCCTATGAAAAAGCAAAAGAATGTGCGGGGAAAGCCGTTACCGCTTTTACTACGCAAGAGGTCAAGGATATCCTAAGCTGCTTTCATAATTAAATAAATCTTGTAGGTAAAAAGTTTATCTTAGAATATACTTTTCCATTACCTGTGCTAAGCCGCTTTCGTTATTCGTTGCCGTTACATAAAGAGCATGCTCTTTCACATACGGCAGCGCATTTCCCATTGCGACGGAAAAGCCGGCATACGTAAGCATTGGGATATCATTGTCATAATCCCCGATCGTGCACACTTCCTCCGGCTGCAGATGTAAGGTCTGGGCAAGTTTTTGAACGCCCAGCCCCTTATTAACGGATTTTTCCGCAATATCCAACAATCCAACATCGGAAGTTGTATAACCCGTTTTCTTTAATGTATGCAAATGATCCTCCAATATTTTAATCCGTTTCGGATCTTTATCCGTTATTAAAAGTTTATATACCTTTATTCCATCAAGACAGTGATGATCCTCGTCAAAAGTATCCACTTCCATGATCGACATTCCCTGTGATTTTGCAAATTCATTATATTCCTGATAATGGGCAATGCGAAAACTATTCTTTGAAAAATAATTGATGCCCATGGTCATCGCACCATAATCCATCTGATAATATTTACATATTTCCAGCAGTCCCTTCAATTCATCCTCATCCATAGGGATATCAAAAATCGTTCTATCCTGTACCGGATCCCAAACAACAGCTCCATTAAAGGTAATCACAGGGGTATCAATCTCCAATGTTTTAATATAATACCCCAGCATGGATGGAACCCTGCCTGTGCAGATGGTAAATTTGATATTCTGTTCCTTCGCCTTTTTTATCGCTGCGATATTTTCCCCTGTTAGTTTTCTATCTGAGGTAAGTAAAGTGCCATCAATGTCACTCACGATCAGCTTGACTTTCTTCCCTGCTGCCAGTAATTTATCTTCCATAAATATGCCTCCGAGCTCCGAGAATATGATTCCTGTGCTTTTGATAGTATACAATGGGAACACAGGATTGTCAAAAACGATTTGGCAATTTCACATGGATTCGCTCCGTCATTACCAAAAAATAGGTCCTGCCTTCGTCAGTTAATAAGGCAGGACCCGTTGGGGAGTAATAAAAAGCTAATTTATATAATCCTTCGTTCCAGTAAATCCGCAGAACGCCGGATATTTCTCTGGTTTTATTAAAACCACCATATATTGTTATTATCTTCTATAATAGTACCATGATATGGTACTATTGTAAATATCTATTTTCACATATTTCACATATTTAAGTTACTGTTCACACCCCTATCATATTTGTAATTTGAGTATATTTTCCTGTTTTTGCATGAATTTATCTTTATTCCTTGTATATAGTAGAGAACAAACGAAAAAACCCGAAGAAAGACTAGCTTAATTATAAAATATGTTGTATTATAAATCTGCATTTTCATAAACATACACAATTTACCGATGTATCGGATATTATAGGAGGTTAAGAAGTGGAAAAAGAAATGGTTATTGTACTGGACTTCGGAGGACAATATAATCAGCTGATTGCCCGCAGAGCCAGAGAATGTAACGTATACTGTGAGGTATTACCCTACTATACAGACCTTGATCGAATAAAAGAATTAGCACCAAAAGGGATCATCTTTACCGGCGGACCTGCCAGTGTCTATGGACCGGATGCTCCTGCCTGTGATCCTGGTATTTTCTCTTTGGGAATCCCGATTCTTGGCATCTGCTATGGATGCCAGCTGATGACGCATTCCTTAGGTGGTAAGGTTACGAAGGCACCAGTAAGAGAATACGGAAAGACAGAAGTTCATGTAAATACTGCTTCCAAGCTGTTTTACGAAATTTCCGAGGATACGATCTGCTGGATGAGCCATACCGACTATGTAGAGACGCCTGCTCCCGGATTTAAAGTAATAGCAAGCTCCGAGTCCTGCCCGATTGCAGCAATTGAGGACGAAACAAGAAATTTCTATGGCGTACAGTTCCACCCGGAAGTTCTTCATACTGCAGAAGGTACGAGGATGCTGCATAACTTCTTATTTCAAGTATGTAAATGCTCCGGTAATTGGGAAATGGCTTCCTTTACAGAGCAGATGATTCAGAACTTAAAAGATAAAATCGGTGATAAAAAAGTGTTATGCGCTCTTTCCGGTGGTGTTGACTCCTCCGTAGCAGCGGTTATGGTAAGCAAAGCTGTTGGCAAACAGCTTACCTGTATCTTTGTTGATCATGGATTGCTTCGTAAGAACGAAGGAGATGAGGTAGAAGAAGTCTTTACAAAACAATTTGATGTAAACTTCATCCGTGTGAATGCTCAGCAACGTTTCTACGATAAACTAGCAGGAGTAACGGAGCCGGAACAGAAGAGAAAAATAATCGGCGAAGAATTCATACGTGTATTCGAAGAAGAAGCAAAGAAGATCGGTACCGTGGATTATCTTGTACAAGGTACCATCTATCCGGATGTTATTGAAAGCGGCCTTGGCAAATCAGCGGTTATTAAAAGCCACCATAATGTAGGCGGACTTCCTGATTATGTAGACTTTAAAGAAATCATCGAGCCGCTGCGTAATCTGTTTAAGGACGAGGTTCGAAAAGCCGGTTTGAAGCTTGGAATTCCGGACAAGCTGGTCTTCCGTCAGCCTTTCCCCGGTCCCGGTCTTGCCATACGTATCATTGGCAATATCACACCGGAAAAGATTGCGATTCTGCAGGATGCGGATTATATCTATCGCGAAGAAATTGAAAAAGCCGGTCTAAACCAAAAAATTGGACAATACTTTGCAGTCCTTACGAATCTCCGCAGTGTCGGTGTTATGGGTGATGAAAGAACCTATGACTATACGGTAGCTCTTCGTGCCGTAACAACCACAGATTTTATGACTGCAGAATTTGCTGAAATCCCTTGGGATATCCTCGGCCATATCTCCAACCGTATCGTAAATGAAGTAAAACATGTAAA
>DOWG01000007.1:5151-7176 GCA_003519685.1 Lachnospiraceae bacterium | reverse complement strand
GATATCATATTTGCTGTAATATTCCTCTACCAGAGCCTCTTTGTCACCGGCAGGCACCGCTTTCACATATTCTGCGACCTCATTCACCGGATATGCGTCAACCTCCCAGCCGAATTTAATCTGGGCTTCCACCTTATCGCCTTCCGTAACCGCTACATTTCGCATGTTGTCCGCAAAGCGTACCACACGGATATGGCTGCTTTCCATAATACCGATTGCCGTCCTCATCCAATCGGCAATCCGCTTCTGCACCGTCTTATCGCTCCAATGTCCTGCAATGATCTTGCGCTCGATTCCCATACGGGTTACCATATGTCCGTATTCCCGATCCCCATGTGCGGACTGATTCTCATTCATAAAATCCATATCTATTGTATCATAGGGAATCTCCTGATTAAACTGGGTATGTAGATGGAGCAATGGTTTTCGGTATTCCTTGAGGCCCAAAATCCATGATTTTGCCGGAGAGAAGGTATGCATCCAGGTAATCACACCTGCACATGTTTCGTCTGCGTTGGCCTCATGAAACAGCCTGCGGATAGATGCGCTATCAATTAAGGTTGGTTTTCGTACCAGCTCAAAAGGCAGTACACCGGAGTTATTCAGATTTTCAACAATAATCCTGGAATGTTCTGCTACCTTTGCCAAACACTCCTCACCGTATAGATCCTGCGAACCGGTTGCAAACCAGAACTTATAATTTTTTCCCATCATTTTAAATTCCCCCTTGTTTTATATTTTTATCCTAAAACGACTTATGACATATCTTTCTTAATTGTATAAAATTCCGGCGCGGTCTGCAATCTCTTAACCCTGCCTCTTTTCTTAAAAAGTTACCTATTCCGACCGGAATACTCTTGCATAGATTCCTATTTTCCGGTAAAATTCAAAGAAAGGAATGGTGATTTTATGACTTTACAAGAACTGTGTATGGAAATATCCTGTCATGATCCAAATATGGCGGAGGAAGGCAGTCCCATCGGTTTTCGTATTATGTGCCCGGAATATTCGCTTCATATCGAGGACCGGAAGACCTATCCTCTTTCCCATAAGGAACAGATTTTTGCCCTATGCTGGATCCTCCAGCCGGGCAGCAAGCTCTATGGCACCATCAAGCCCTCCTCCGTTTCTTTTTGCTATAGCTGCCATTTTGAGCCGGGTACCCGAACCCAATTACATACCCACGATTATTTGGAACTCGCTTATATTGTTTCCGGCCGTTTCCGCCAGCGGATCTTAGGGAAAGATGTTGTCTTTCAACAGGGGGAGCTCTGCCTGATTGATAAAAACTGCCTTCATCAGGACTATCTGGATTCCGGTCCGGCCTGCATTCTTTTTCTTGGAATTGCAAACGAAATGTTTGATAGTATTATGTCCGGCCATGTAGCGGATGAGCGGATTGTTTCTTTCTTACAATCCTCCCTGCTAAAGCAGAAAAACCTGCTGCAGTATCTTCATTTTAAGCCGGATTCAACTTCAAATGCACCGATGGAAGCCTGCCTGACAGCTCTTTTACAAGAGCTTGTACATCATGATGAAGCTTCTTTATATATCTGCCACGGACTTTTGATGCGTATTTTCCGCCTGCTAAGTACGGATTATGATTTTACATTCTCCCGGGAGCTGCAAAAAGAAATGAACTGGCTCCTCTATGAAGAAATAACCGGCTATATAAAATCCCATTTGCAGGATGTCTCGATCAAACAATTATCGGAACATTTCCACTTTCAGGAGGATTATTTTAATCGGCTGCTGAAATCCAAAACCGGCATGACCTATACGGAATATGTTCAGAATTTACGTATCGCCCAGGCCGAGCAATTACTTATCCATACCGACCTGAACATAGAACAGATTGCAGCAGAGGTAGGGTACCAGAACAAAGGGTATTTTTACAAGCTTTTTACTGAGAAATACCAAAAAACGCCCGCAAAATACAGAAAAGGAAAGCAGGGACAAGATGCGCCATAAGTCATAAGGAACCGGCAAATGACTCATGGTACATAGGTTACTGTTCACACCCCA
>DOWG01000007.1:0-5105 GCA_003519685.1 Lachnospiraceae bacterium | reverse complement strand
AATCATAGGATAGACTTTACCTAGGGTGTGAACAGTAACATTATATAATATTCCGGAAGCTATTCTCTAAGCACAGGGCACCATATCCCAGGGTTCGGTTCGGATATACCGGTTCGATCCTTAAAGGCCTTGCTCCACCAATCAGGTACGCCTTCAGCTTTTCACCATACAGGTAGGGATCATTTCTCCGCACGATCCCCCACTCCATAAGAAGTGCGGCTGATCCGGTTACAAACGGGGTTGCCATGGAGGTGCCCGAACGTACGGTATAACCGCCTCCCGGAGCGCATGACATAATATCTACCCCTGGTGCCACCAAATCCGGCTTTACTTCATCCGACCTTGTATACCCGCGGCCGGAAAACGGCGCATAGCTATCGTTATGACCGTCATAAGCTCCCACCGATATCGCGCGGTTAGCCGTTGACGGAACGGTAAGAGTAATAAACTCAGAGGATAGAAGAAACCTGGTTTCCGGACTTTTCGCTCCGCCCGAAGGCAGCCATATATCAAAATTTCCCTCCACGATTCTGCGAGGTACCAGTTCAATACGCCAGATTCCTGAATTTATATAGTTATCCAACGGAACAAGTTCTATATAAATTTCCTGTTGCGGATTAAATGGAGTCGGATCGCCGTAATAAATCAGGATTTCCGTCTGAGCAATCCGAAACCGCTGCGTTCCAAGAATTCTTGGTATCGGCCCTACCCGGACCCCATTCGGTGCAATGATCGTGATATCAAAATCATCATAATAGTTTTTCCATATTTGCAGATTTAACGAAAATTCAAAATCACTTACGGCAAATTCAATAACCGCCGGCTCCCCCATCCGCAGTATACCGTGGGCATGGTTCCCTGCTGCTCCTTCATTGCCGGTGCCAATAACAATACTATTCTTCCATAGATTCGCAGCATCATTAATGTAGCTTTCTAATAAAGAATTACCGGTATGCGAACCATAATTATTACCGAAGCTGATATTGACAGCGATCGGCTTACCCGCATGCAGGGCATAACGGATCGCGAAATCAATCCCCTGCATGAGCTGCGTTGTTCTGGGAAAGGAGTCCCCTACGGATGAGCCCAATTTCACTACAACCAGTTCACTCTGAGAAGCCACCCCGCGATAGCGTCCCTCACTTGCTCTCCCGTTCCCGGCAGCAATCCCGGCAACATGGGTGCCATGCCCGCTGGAATCACTGCTTGGTACGATATCCATTCTCTGCGGCATCGGTGTCGCCAGTGCCTCATTGATCTGTTCCCTGGTATAGAGAGTTCCGATATCATACCCCTGCGGAGGATTTCCGGCAATCGTCTGATCCCATAGAGCAGCAATCCGGGTGGTACCGTCCTCATTTCGAAAATCCGGGTGGGAATAATCAATTCCGGAATCAACGATTCCGACATAGACCCCCTCGCCAAACAAGTTATAAACCCCGCTCTGTACCGGATTTATGCAGGAAACAGTTCTTCCCTGGTTTACCTCGAAAGAGATCCGTTTTGGTTTTTCGATAAATTCAATTTCTTCATACTGTGCAAGTGTGTTGATCAAATTTTCCGGTATAATAATAATTGCATATTCATCAAATAGTTCAACTGCCGATATATTTAATTCCTCCCGTATCCGGTCAAGACTTCCGCTATATTTTACAATAAGTTCCCAAGTATTTGTCGCTGGAAAATATCCCACGCCCAGATTCGAGGATTTTTCTCTGGTAGTTTCTGATACATCAAGAGCTAGATTTAAAGCGTCCTCTGCTTTTCCAATTGGCATATTGGTCTCCATATANNTTAACATGATTTTATAGCGCCATTAATCCTTTCTCTCATTTTTAAAATCCAATTATCGTCTCGCTCATAATTCTTAAAATCAATTGTAACCGAATCTTCTTCTAAAAGTTCCATGACCCTCTCTTTCCCTACAAAAGTTTCCAGCAATTGAAGTGCACGAATATCCTGCATCGCCTGCCTCATATATTTGATACGAATCGAGTTTACCGGTATTGTATCGCCATAGGGATGTGGATATACCAAAAACGCATCGCCGGAAGGAAAAGCATGACCTGCATCACTTACCAAATACGGATTCAATTTTTGGTTTTTGGATCGCCCTGAATACCAATAGTTGTAGCCCCAATGTAAAAAACCTTTAATATCAAATTTATACATCTGGACACCAATAATTCTTGTCCTTGAGCCAGACATATTAAAAGAACGATTGCTTACTTGGTTCATCTGTGCACAACAGTAATATACCCAAAGATTATCAACTTTCTTTTCGATAAATGTATGGATATGATCACTTGCCACAACCGGTACATCCAACAGATGTTCTTCATAAAATCTGTAATCGGACAAAGCATCCATAATCGGATAATTTCCCGTCAATGTTTTAAGCATTTTACTTGCACTTTTATATACATCAAATATAGCTTCAAACGGCTCATCCGATATATGAAAATAACATTTTTGCCCGAGATTTTCTTGTTCTATAACCTTAATCAGCTCCGGTACAAACGCAGCTAAAAATTCCTTATACTCTTGTTCATGGGCGTTTGTATGCCAGCCAAAAGCTTGTTTGTCCTTGCCATCCTCTTTTACTATTATTTTGGGAGCATTATGTGCTCCCCACTGTGTATAGAAGTGACATAGCTCAAAATATTCAACACCATGTTTTTGGCATAACCGAAACCATCTTACTAATCGATCAAAGTTAAACTTGTACTTACCATTATTTTTTTCAATTTCAACAAGCTGTACGGTAGGGCGTTCTCCTCCTACTTCAGTATCCAATGCTGGCGTAAATAATGGTGTTAAAACCATATTCATGCCGTGCTTTGCATAATTTTCTATATAGTTTTCAAGCAATTCCCAATGTTTTTCTGAAAAAACATCTGTATGATACCAGGTTGCCAGACAATCAAAATGAAACCATTCTGTATGTAGTGTCTTTTGTTTTGGTAAATTCTTATTGATTATTTCCAGACAAAAACTTAAGGTTACCTGTTCTTCTCCATCTCCGTTCTTAAAAATAAAACGGATTGTATTCATTCCGGAATATTTTACATTTGCCTTAATTGTGACGTACAAACTGCGCCATTGTCCGGCAACTGCTTCTATATCTTTATTCCCTGTAACCATATGAATAGGGTCGGGATAAATCCCAGGTGTATCCCTCAGAACATATTCATCATGATCCGGATAACTGGGCATTTCTGAAACCGCAAAACCAACCATACCAAACTCAATTTCTTTTATGTCGGATTCAACAACTAAACTGATATCCGTTTGCGTAAATTCTGAAAAATAGGCAATTTGCAGATCAAAATATTCACCTCCAAGGGCAGAAGCACTTAAATAATCATCTGCTTCCAATTCCATATCCGGAAAAACTTTGATTAATGGACTTATAATTTTCGCTTTCATTTAATTCCTCCTTTCGATAGCACGTAAGAGTTCCAATCTAACCTCTTCAAAATGGATAGGATTCCAATTAATCCATTAAATTTTCCCACCACTTGTCGCTATATTTGTCACAATCATAGAAATACTTGATCAGTCAAATGATTTAGAGTCGGGCCAACTAAACCAAGAGTTTACTACATGAATCCAATATTCCATTAAGAAAATGGAATCTTTTGTATCTGGAAGAAAAATATCAAAAACGTTTAAATTACATTTACATCTATGTTCTGGCAGAGCCACGCACTTAAGATTTACTTCGTTTCTTGCCCCATAGAAAGAATTTCTGTGGAATAAAGAAGATAAGCATGATGCCGAAGGCAATCGCAAGTGCTATACTTATAGCCTCCACACCTTTTGATACCGCTAATGTATTTTCATGGGTTAAGATATAATAAGTCGTATAATAGATGCCGGCTCCCGGTACCAATGGGAATATTCCAGATATCAGAAAAACCGTAACCGGCAGCTTCCGATTCACTGCAAAAAACCTTGAAACCACAGTTATTGCAATGGAAGAGACAAAGCTGGCGAAAACGACGGAATTCAAGGAATCATTGGTTAACAGATAGAAGAACCATCCAATCACTCCAGTTATACCGCAATAGAAAAACTCTTTCTTTGGTACATGAAATAATACGGCAAACGCTACCGTCGCTAAGAAAGAAGCTATTAATTGTGTTAACATCCGAACCATAAAAATAACCCTCTCCTTTGCTACCTGCAAACTTTGTGTCGCAGGCGTGGTATTTGCAAAGCGAATTAATTTGCGTGTGAAAATACCACATCATTTATCAAACCATTGAACGGGATTCGTCAAGCCCTGGCATATTCGCATTCCGTTTACTCGGCATATTCGCATCCCGTACACCACTTTACTTCATAAAACCACATACTCACCAAACAAACATATTCCATATCTTAAGCATTACGCTTACACCGACAGAAATGCTAGTAGCAACCAATAAGGTATCGACCAGGTGGATTGTGCCTGACAGATAATCTCCGTTAAAAAAGTCACGGATGGATGTTGTAAGAGCAACCCCGGGTGCAAGACAGATAATCGAGCCAATTATGATATGATCTAAACTATCTCCAAGACCTAAGGTAAATAATAAACTTGAAACGAAGGTTACCCAAGCACTTCCGATTGCAATTTTAATTACTTTAGGGAACTTATGTTTCTCTGTAAAAATGATAAAGCAATATAAAGCTAACCCGGAAATAAATGACACCATACTATCGTATGCGCTGCCGCCAAGCAGATAGCAGGAAGCCGCGCTACCAATTCCAGCAAATAGGATACGGCTATAGTTCGGTGCATATGGAATATTTTCAATTCGCTCTAACTCTTCCATTGCTTCTTCCATCGTATATCTTCCAGCCACAATAGCCCGGGAAAGATTATTTACCTCTGCAACTCGCCCAAGATGAACCGAATCGATCGGAATTTCTTTAATCTGAGTAGAAAAGAAGTACCCGTCTATATTCATGGTACAAAAGATTCCATTCGAGATAGCATAGACATCCACACTCTTAACCCCATATGCCTTAGCGATAATTTCCATGGTCTGCCTAACACGAAAAATTTCTGCTCCGTTATGCAGCAGAATTTCCCCCGCCTTCATAACAAGATCAAA
>DOWG01000051.1 GCA_003519685.1 Lachnospiraceae bacterium | reverse complement strand
GGAGGAAGTTTTAAATTGAATAAGCGTAATAAAATATGGATGATAAGCGGAGCTGTCTTAGCCGCAATCCTTATATCCGCAGCCGCATTTAGCAGCATAAAAGCAAGGAAATCTTCACCGAATTCGATTGATGACAATAGCATAGACAACCGTATGCTGGAAGCAGCGCAGGAAGAGATGCCGGAAGATACATTAAATGCATTGTATACAGACGAGGCAGCTGCAGAGGATTCATGGGAGATCACGGATGAGATAACTTCGGAAATTGAGGCTTTGATTCAGAAATATTATACAGTAGAAGACCTTAATGAAGAAGTTCTGGTAAGCGATACAGAGAAGGAGCAAAAAAAAGCCAAGCAGGAAATAACTGCGAAACGGGATGGAATTGAATCCTACCAGGATATTAAGGTCATTATCCGAAAGGGATTGGAGAAAGATACCTATATTGCCTTCACAACATATAAAACAAGGTTTATAAATATTGAAACACTAGCTCCGGGCATGAGCGTTCTCTACATTGTACCGAACGAAGAAGGAAAGCTGGGAGTGCAGGATCTTCCGAAGGATAAAAACCTGGAGGAGCATATTAACGATCTGCTGGCAGAGAAAGAAATTGCTGCTATGGTGGAAAAAGTAAATGCCGGCTTTTCGAAGGCAATCGATAAAGATGAAAATTTAAAAACATTTGTAGAAAAGCTTTCTGAAGAAGCAAAGCAGGGAAGCCAAAAGAACAAAAAATAGAAAAAAGTTAGAAAAACATAGGAAGAAGAGTATAAAAAGCGTAAGAAAAGAATATTGGAAAGCGTAAGAGAAGTGTATTTGGAAAAATACCGATAAGAGAATATGTTTGAAGAAATACTGGTAAGAGAAGTATATTTGAGAAAATATCGGATAGAATCTATGAAGAAAACATAAGAAAAGATTGTAAGAAAGAAACGATCGAAAAGAGTTTAATATTTAAGTAAGATAAGAATACATGAGAGAATGAAATCAAAGAAGGCTCATAACGTAAAATCAGAAATATGATTTACGTCATGAGCTTTCTTGTTGTATACATAATATATCAGGCAGGGAGTATTATAATATTTGGAAGCATGTTTAAATATTTCTTCTATTACCCCAAAATTCCTGTCAGCCTTATCGAATTTATTTAATATGACAAAGGAAAGGAGCAATATAATGAAAAAGATAATAAGCTTTATTTTAGCTTTCATGCTTATTCTCACTCCAACCTCAACTGCTTATGCGAAAAATGAAAAAGCAAATAAGCATGAGAATAAGTATGAATGGACACAAAGTAAGAACCACAAAAGTAAGCACAACAAAATTAAGGCAACAAAGAAACACTTTACGACGAAGAAGCAGCCGGTTATAAAATACGGCAGGTATAAACTACCCATAAACCCGGTAGAGAAAGGAATGGGTGCCTCTGTTGATTATAATGATAAAAAATCAGTTATAATCGTAGCAAAAGGGAATATAGAGATCGTAATTGATTTTAAAAACGAGGTTGTAACGATTAATGGAAATCTGGATACCAATACCGATATTTTCGATAAAAAGAATGAGAACAACATGTTTGTATTAATTCAGTATGTTGCTGAAATCCTTGGTATGAAAACCGATTGTGACGAGGATGAAATTATCGTTGAAGATCCAGGACTGGATTATCCAACCAATGTTGTGATTACTCCGGTCGGCACCAATGTGAAGGCCAATACGCTCAACAGCTCTACCAATGCTATGCTGGTAACGGCGAACATCAAAGCAGGCCAGGCAACCGGCGGACGGGCAGAGCTGTATGTTGGATCCAAGCTGACAGCCGTGGATAATGAGATTTTGGCAACCGATAAGAAAGTAACCTTTACAACATCGGATGGTTCTCCAACAAACGCAGAGCTGCAGGCCATTGTACCTAGGGGTGGAGAGGTAACCGTAAGGCTTTATAATGCGGCAAACAAATATGTAACAAGTAAGGTAGCAAATCCAACGCTTGTTGTTGATTACGTATCTCCGAAGATTACCAGTATCACCTCTGCTTCTCTAGATCTGTCAAGCGGCCAACTGTATCTTAATGTTACCGGAGCCGGAGCAGTTAATGATAACGTGGATGTCACTAAAATTGTGATCGTTGACCAGCAGCTGGGAAAAAGCTATCGCCTAACAAACAACTCCAAAACCGGATCCGGCGGTGTTGTAAAAAGTGATAATCAGCTATTGATTACGCTTGGCTCACAGGATAAGCGTGCACTTACGGGTTTTGGAAGCGGTAATATATATCTGACCATATCGAAGGGAGCGCTGCTCTACGATAATGCGGGGAACACCTCTTATCCATATACGGCAGATCAGACCGTTCCGGTGAACTATTATGGCACCGACCTGTATGCACCTACGAATGTAAAAGTTACCACCTATGGTATAACTGGTATAAAGGAGAATACTCTGAATACATTGACCACGTATATGACGGTAACCGCTGATATAACACCCGGTCAGGCAACCGGAGGAAGAGCAGAATTATACGTTGGCTCAAAATTGATTGCATATGATATGAATATTAGTTCAACGGATACGACAGTATTTTTTACGACTTCAGATGGCACGCCGACTAACGCAGAGCTAAAGACGCTGGTGCCAACGGGAGGAGTGGTTAGTGTTCGGCTATATAATGCAAATAATAAGCAGGTAACCAGTACCGTAGGCAATCCGACTCTGGTTGTGGATTATGCAGCTCCGACCTTGACCGGTATCGCAACAGCAACCTATCTTCCGGCAACCAACCAGATTTATTTAAATGTCACTGGGGCAGGGGCAAATGGTGATTTTGCAGATGTTACGAAGATATCTATCTTTGATGCCAATCTGCAGAGATCCTATGTATTAACAAACGGTTCCGGGACCGGATCTACCGGAGTTGTCAGCGGCTCCAATACCTTACTTATTAATCTTGGAATTTTGGATCAAATCGGTTTATCCGGTTTTGGAGAAACCTCCATGTTCCTGACAATAGAAGAGGGATCTTTATTAAAAGATGCTGCCGGAAATTCATCACCGAGTATGGCATCGCAGGTATTACCAGTTACCGTATCAAGATAGTAATTTTAGAATCAAGAAAAGCTGNNCAGCTTTTCTTGATTCTAAAATTGCTGTAAGTGTCATAAGTCATATTAAAATGACTTATGACACTCATAGCAAAACGGCTATCGGTTGGATTTTGCATATTGCTTCGGAGATAACTTGAATTCTTTCTTAAAAGTTCGGACAAAGGTGGAATAGTCACCAAAACCGCATAGAGAGCAAACCTCCCCAGCCGGTTTCCCGTCTCTTAGAAGGTCTGCGGCCTTAATCACCCGCTTCTTTTGAATATAACTATATAAGGTAAATCCCGTCTCCTTT
Source organism: Lachnospiraceae bacterium (assembly GCA_003519685.1). Classification (GTDB taxonomy): domain Bacteria; phylum Bacillota; class Clostridia; order Lachnospirales; family Lachnospiraceae; genus Mobilitalea. Next base: position 5,171 of record DOWG01000051.1, on the reverse strand, counting down.
TTAAAAAGGTGCATAAGATAATATTTGTTAATGTAAAACATATCCGAAAGAGAATCGATGGACAAATCCTCCTCTAAGTTAGAATTGATATAGCTTATAATTTCCTCAATTCTTGCATCGTATTTAATATCCTCCATATTTTTTGTTAAATCCATTCCGAGGAATAACCGATTGATCTTAACAATTATTTGGATAAACAGGGCATTTTTTAATATTTCACTTCCAAAGGAAGAATCGTGCATAGCGGCATCCAGCTCAAGAAGATTTTGTCTTAGGGAATAAATATCCGCTTTACCGGTGCGAATTAAATTAATCTTTCGTTCAGAAGCAAGCTGAAAACACTTTAACAGATTGCAGTCATTTCGGTTATGCTCCTCTAAAAAAATCGGATTTAGCCAAAGAATCATTCTCTCATAAGATTTGTCCGGGCTGATAATGGGAAGATGAAGATCATTTTTGCCGACTAATAGAATATCCCATGGTTTCAGCTTATAGGATTTACCCTCAATAATGTAACTGACATCACCGGCGATAAAAATTATGATTTTGTTAAAATCGTGGTAATGGAATTCAAATTCATTCTTTTTCTGATCTTTTAAATTAAAGAAAAGAAAATCCTCATTTAGATAGCCTCTCTTGGCTTTTTCTGAAAGAACATGTTCATTCATTCAAATCCCCCTCTTTAATCGGATCAATACAGCATTTTCATACATAGTAAATTATACTTTATAATAGCATTTTATGCAAGAAATAGAACAGGGGATACAATATAAATTGCAAAAGTAGTGTATATAATGGATTAAGATATATTAGTTTCAATTGATTAATAAAAATAGCAGNNAAATGGGGGTAACGAGTATGCAGAACTTTATTAAGAACTATAAAATGTCATTTGCTTTACTTTTATCCGTTGTAATCGGCGGGCTGCTAGGAGTAATCCTGGGGCCGAAAGCCAACGTATTGGAACCTTTTGGGCAAATATATCTCAATTTACTTTTTACCTTGATCGTTCCTTTGGTTTTCTTTGGAGTAACTTCATCAATCGCGAATATGGGAGCTATGAATCGACTTGGAAAAATACTGCTTAGTATTGCAATTATATTTTCGGTAACGGCCATGATATCCGGGGTATTGGCCTTGATTTCAGCATTGCTTTTTAATCCGCTTGAGAAAATTGATACGAATGCTATTCACAATATCCTGGCACATGCCGGAGGGGATGTTTCGGCAGACACTAAAGAATTATCGTTAGCACAGCAGCTGGTTAAAACAATAACCGTAGGAGACTTTTTTGAACTTTTCTCCAAGATCAATATGCTTCAATTAATCGTATTCTCTGTCATCTTTGGAATTGCAACCGCATTGGTTGGAGAAAAAGCAGCGAGCGTGAAGAATTTATTGAATGCCGGTTCTGAAATATTAATGAAGATGATCCACATTCTTATGTATTATGCACCGATCGGATTAGGATGCTATTTTGCAACTATCGTTGGGCAGCTTGGAACACAGATCTTAGAAGGATACCTGAAAGTATTTCTCCTCTATTTGGTTCTATCTATCCTGTATTACTTCGTGTTTTTCAGCCTGTATGCTTATCTATCCGCAGGCAAGGAAGGCTTCCTGACCTTCTGGAAACATATCGTTCCACCTACGGTAACTGCGCTGGCTACCTGCTCCAGTGCGGCATCCATTCCGATCAATCTAGCTGCGACAAAGAAGATCGGAGTTCCCGCTGATATCGCGGAAACCGTGATTCCGATTGGGGTGAACACTCATAAAGACGGTTCCGTAATCGGCGGGGTATTTAAAGTGGTATTCCTATTTGCTTTGTTTGGTAAGGAATATCATAACCCGACCATGTTCCTTTCCATTCTGGTTGTAGGCTTTTTGGTGGGGGCAGTGATGGGCGCAATCCCGGGAGGCGGGATGATCGGAGAAATGCTAATCATCAGTGTATATGGTTTCCCTCCGGAGGCACTTCCGGTCATTGCGGTAATCAGTACCATTATTGATGCTCCGGCTACCGTGTTAAACTCTACCGGCAATACCGTATGTGCAATGCTGGCAGCCAGGTTCGTTGATGGGAAGGACTGGCTGAAAAAGCAGCAGGGAACGGAAAGAAAACAAGATGAGGTAAAACAAGCGGAACTGCTCCCTGTCAAATAAACAAATAAAACAATAAAAAATTTATATCTCCAGCCATGCTATTGTGGCTGGAGATATTTTTTATCGTATAGGAAATTGCGCCCTATACGATAAAAATCGCTCCGCTAAGGATGCGCACTCGCACGTAAGGTATTTATCTGCCTACGGCAGAACGCGCTCGGCGCAGGAGTTTGCCTTGGCAAACTCTTTCTTATATAAAAATCTAATTTGAGTGTNNCCTATTCATATCAAAATCTTAAATTGATTTATGACACTCTAATCAAATCTAAAACGAATAAAACAGATATAAAAACAACTATTTATACAAATATGATAAATATCTTGTAAATATTTAAATAAATATGTCAAATTGTCTAGTAAGATTTTAGTAAATGAGATATAATTATGGCATAATAATCAAAAAACACCAATGATAAACTGTTTAGGAATATTATTTCTGGAAAGGGGCAGGAGCATGAAAAAAAGGTTTCAATTATTAAAGAAAACACCACATGTATTCTCCAAATTATTTAACATCCGAGTTAAACTATTTATTGGCTTACTTGTTCCGGTTATATTACTAGGTATCTATGGCTTAAAATCCTATCAAATGTCAGAAAAATCAATTATTCAAAATTATGAGAACAGTTCAGCAGGAACACTGAATGCAGTCAGTGATTATTTGGGCTTTGGCTTAAATATTATAGAGGAAAAGACGCAGGAATTTATTTCGAATCCTGATATTAGAGTATACTACAATAAAAAAGGCGGCGAGGAAGATACACTGGCCACAATTAATCAGCAGTGTACCATACAAAGTGCTATTGAATTGGCAATGGAAACGAATCCTTTTATATCCGGAATACATTTACTTGGGAAATACGGGAAAGGAATTACAACTTCCATTCCGGTTAATGACAGCCTTTATGACGCTTTTGCAGAGTCTCCGGAAGCAAAGTACATAACGGATACATCGAAAAATTATGTATGGATCGGAAGTCATCCGGGATTGGACGCAAAACTGGTGGATGGTGATAAAAAATATACCACAGAGGATTATGCGCTGTCCATCATACGAAAAATGAACTCAAATAATGGCTATGTTATCATTGATATTTCTATGCAACAGATCATGGATATGTTTGCCAAGTACGATCTTGGGGAAGGCAGCATCACCGGATTGGTAACCGGCGATGGAAGAGAAATCATAGCCGGATCCGATGAGGAAAAGGTATTCTCCAATCTGGCCTATTATCAGGATGCCATGGACTCTGCAGAAACCAACGGATTATATTATGAGATTTATAATAAGGAAGATTATCTATTTCTATATAGCAAAGTTACTGGCGCGGATGTGATAGTATGTTCCTTAATTCCCAAGACGACCATCTTAAATCAGGTAGATGATATTAAGAAGATGAATGTTGGATTTGTTACCGGTGCCTGCATCTTTGCTGTGATCACAGCAGTCTTTATTGCCGGCGGTATAAGTAAAGCAATCAGCTCGTTAATGCGCTCCATAACCCAGGTATCAAAGGGAGATTTAACAACAATATTTGGTATAAGCGAAAAAAGTAATGAGTTCGGGGTTCTCGGTAAAAGTATGACGAATATGATGAATAGCATTCGTAAATTAGTCGGAGAGGTGCAGGAGGTTGGTACGAAAGTAAATAGTTCTGCAGGGGCAATGTCTGCAACCTCCGAAGAATTATTGACAGCCACGAAGGGAATATCAAAAACCATCGACGATATAGAGAAGGGCATTGTGCAACAGGCAAATGATACTGAAAAATGTTTGCTGCAGATGACAGGATTGTCAGAACAAATCGACCAGGTATATACGAATACCAACGAAATTGAGAAAATTGCCGATAATACGAAAAGCATCGCCGGAGAAGGCATCCTTATCGTTGATGAGTTAAATGTAAAATCAAAAGCAACCGCAGATATCACACAGAATGTCATTTATAAAATACAAGATTTCGAAAACCAATCCAAAAACATTGCAAGCTTCGTATCCATAATAAATGAAATTGCATCGCAGACCAATTTGCTTTCTCTGAATGCTTCCATCGAAGCAGCAAGAGCCGGAGAGGCAGGGAGAGGTTTCGCAGTCGTTGCGGATGAGATACGCAAATTAGCAGATCAGTCCGTAGATGCAGTAAATCAAATTCAGAAAATAGTAAAAGATATCACTACAAAAACAAAGGATACCATTGATACGGCAAAGAAGGCCGAAAACATCGTAGAAACGCAGACCCTGGCACTGAATAAAACCGTACAGGTATTTGATTCAATTAACGGTCATGTAAATGAACTGGCAAATAACCTGAACAATATTTCTATCGGCATTAAACGAATAGAGACAGCCAAGGAAGATACCATAGATGCAATCCAGGATATTTCCGCGGTTTCCGAAGAAACCGCTGCTTCCTCGGAAGAGGTTAGCGCTACCGCACTGAGCCAGATTGATTCTGTAGAAAGTATGAGAAACGCAGCCATTGAGCTTGCAAACAATGCAAATATCCTAGCGGAAGCAATAAAAGCATTTAAAGTGGAATAAGTGAATTATGNNATTATAAATTCACTTTCTTTCTAAAAACCACCGCATAAGCAGAAGAGCAGCAGGATAGGTAATATGCCGTCTAACCCATTACTATTATTGCATCCGCATTCATTTCCGCCTTTCAAGCAGCCAAGCATTCCATTATCACCGCCGCATAAGAAAAGCAAAATGAAAATTAGAAAAATTGGATTCATACCGGTATCATTTTTTTTATCATTGAAGTACGATGTAGATGTTAAATCACTCATGAAGAACCTCCAGATAATTTATATAGTTCATCATATGTGGCGGCTTCCTATATTTTCATATGCGATGGTGATTAAGTCACGTTGGAGTCTATTAAGATTTTATAGCCCAGCGTAATTTTGCACATCGGGCACGACTATTGGAATTACATTCGGCTGCTGATGGCCGAATAGCTTCAGGAGCTATTTCTCTATAGATGCCTTCACGATAGAAG
>DOWG01000294.1:6450-7638 GCA_003519685.1 Lachnospiraceae bacterium | reverse complement strand
GAACCTGTTCTAATATCTGGCTCTCCGGAATCAGAGTGCATAAAAGTGCATTCGAAGACTCTATCTTAGTAAAGATAAATAGATAGGTTCTGCCATCGTATTTGCCATACTCATGCCCCAGATTATCCTCGTTCCCAGCTGCTTTTTGATAGGAGTCATAGCCAAGAAACGAAAAGCCCTGCGGAACATCGCCGTACAGGATTTCACGACCGTCTCCTGTGATCAGTCCGGTAATACTGCCATCACCAAAATTTGCCTCTGCCATGGCATCGGTTACAAAGCTCTTCTTGATGTCCGCTACAATATATCCGGAACGCTTGTTTCTTGCATCAACGAATGTACTGATATGGGAAAAACTGTAATTATCCAAATTGGAAATGCCATTCTTACTAAACTTTGTATCTACAAACGGATGGGAGCCAATCCATATCGATGTTTTTCCGGCTTCGGCAAGACTCGTTGCCTCAACGGATTGTTTAAACCCGTCACGAGACTCTATTTCAAAAGTCCCGTCCTCCGATATGCCCTTGCCATAGCTTCCGAAGATATAAAAACTTTCTACATATTGGTCTACTTTCGTAATATTCTTTATCCTTTTCTGGACGCTATCCAATGCTTTAATTTCGTCCATCGGTTTCTCCTGCAAAGCTCCGGAGAAATATTGCTTCAGCTCCTCATTCGTGGATAACTCCGCTGCCCTCGAAGCAATATTCTGCAGTTCAAGTGAAAAGTATTTTCCTATCATATTCAAACTCGTTAGATTGGAAGATTCATAATTTGTAATAATTCCATCCGAAGCTTTTTTATAAGATACTACCCCCAATGCAACAATAAGTAATACAGGAATAAAGAAAGAAGCAATCAATCTCATCCGGACACTGTGAAAACCAATCAGAAGCTCCCCATTTTGTAACGATCTCCTGTTTCTTATCTTTTCTGTATTCACAGAACTATTTTTTGTACCTTCTAAATCCACTTTTGCCATAGAGTACCTCCCCCTATAGAAACCCAATAATGATATGGGCGTCATAAGTCATTTTAAGGCATAAATTTCCGTAAAACAAAATATAACATCATAAAAACAAAAACAGAAATCAAAACGACAATCAGAATATCCAGCGCTTTTAACGAAATTGGGATCTTATCATATATTTTTTCCTTAAGATTCCGATCGTCATTCTCCACCTC
>DOWG01000294.1:924-6436 GCA_003519685.1 Lachnospiraceae bacterium | reverse complement strand
CTGTCTCGTTCTTTATTTCTTTATTTCTATGATTGGTCTCCGCCATTTTACCGCACCCTTTTCTCCCGGTTTTCCATTTCTTATAATACGGCAAAAGGACATATAATTACGGTCATAATTATATATCCCTTTGCTGCTTAAATAAAATGTCTTATTTTTTAGCTAAATACTTTCTTAAGTCAAGCGCTACTGCAATAATGATTACAAGACCCTGAACGATATATGTATAGTTTGTTTCCACGCCTAAGAACTGCATCGAGATCTTTAATAGCTCAAATACAACAACACCAATCAGAATTCCGGATATTTTACCGACACCGCCATTGGTTGATACGCCGCCGATCGTACATGCCGCGATCGCTTCCAATTCGTATCCCGCACCCATATTAACGGAGGTTCCGCCTGCTTTTGCTGCAAGAAGGGTACCGCCTAATGCATAAAAAGCTGCTGCAAGCGTATAGATAATAATTTTTGTCTTATTGGTATTCACACCTGCAACCTCTGCCGCATTTTCGTTACCACCGATCGCATACATATATTTCCCATGCCTTGTCTTATTATATAAGACCCACATCAGTGCTCCGCAGATTGTTGCGATCACCAGAAGATAAGGTATTTCAATTAATTTGCCTTTAAAGAAGGAACCGCTGGCTATGCTTGTGTAATCGCCTCTTAAGCCGCCGATCGGCTGTGCTCCGGTATAGACCAGGCAAAGGCCGTAAACCAGGGTCTGCATACCCAGAGTCGCAATAAAAGGCGGCACCTTAAGGAAGGAAATGATCGCGCCGTTTGCAAAACCAAAGACCGCACAAATTGCAATTGTAATTAAAAATACTATTATGATCCATAGAAACGGGTAGTTCGGAAAGAAAACCGGCAGGTTCGGAAACATTCTTCCGGCATAATCCGGTTTCTGTAAAAGAGTGGCTGAAATACATGCACCCAGACCTACGAGCCGCCCGGCAGACAGATCGGTACCTTTCGTGATCAAACAGCCGCTGACCCCCAATGCTATGATAAAACGAGTTGCCGTATTAACCGAAAGATTTTTAAAGTTACTTTTTGAAATAAAGTTTGGCTCCAAGATTCCAACTACAGTCGCGATGATAAGCATAATGATAATGATTGCATTATTTTGAATAAAACGAATGACAGACTTTTTATTAATTCTTGATGATTTCTCCATATCCTTAACCCCCTTAAGCAAATTTCGTAGCTAAACTCATGATATTTTCCTGCGTTGCTTCTTCACCGGAGACTTCTCCGCTAATTCTGCCGTCACACATTACCAGAATTCTGTCCGACATACCAATGAGTTCCGGCATTTCTGACGAAATCATGATAATGCTTTTCCCTTGTTTGGCAAGATCTGCAATTATCGTATATATTTCATACTTAGCACCTACGTCAATACCACGAGTTGGCTCATCCAGTATAAGAATATCAGGGTTATTGGCCAGCCATCGCGAAATAATAACCTTTTGCTGATTACCACCGGAAAGCGATTGTATCTTTGTCTTACTGCTCGGTGTTTTAATACTTAGTTTGCTGACATTTTCTCTTACCAGTTCCTCAATCTTTCTCACGCTCAGCCAGAAACCATATCGAACGAATTTATCCAAAGAAGCGATCGATACATTATCCGCTACCGATAACACCCCGAAAATTCCTGTCGCACGGCGGTCCTCCGTTAGGAGCGCAATGCCGTTCTTGATTGCATCATGCGGCCGTTTGATTTTCAGCGGTCTCCCTTTATAGCTGATGGAGCCATGCTTTATTCCACGAATACCAAAAATTCCTTCCATCAATTCGGATCTCTGCGCACCTACCAAACCACCAATTCCAAGAATCTCCCCCTTACGAAGCTGGAAACTGATGTCTTGAAAGGATTTTGCTGTTATGGAGCTCAGCTCTTTCACTTCAAAAATAACTTCTCCTGGTACATTGGATCTCGGAGGGTAAAGGTTTTTAAGTTCACGTCCAACCATTTTCGTAACAATCATGTCAATCGTTAACTCTTTTGCTTCCCAGGTTCCAATATATTGACCATCACGCATGATTGTGACGTCATCTGAGATTGCCAGTATCTCGTCCATTTTATGTGATATATATATAATTGAAATTCCTTTTTTTCGTAATGAATTAATAATATCAAATAGGTTATCCACTTCGTTTTGTGTTAACGAAGAGGACGGTTCATCCATAATAATAATTCGAGCCTTCGCTGAAACTGCCTTCGCAATCTCAACCGATTGCATTTGAGAAACGGATAAGGTAGAAAGCTTTACTTTCGGATCAAAATCCATTTTCACCTCTTTTAACAGTCGTTCTGTATCCTCATACATTTTCTTATGGTCAACAAAAAGTCCAAATTTGGTAGGAAATCTACCGCAATATATATTTTCCGCAATACTTCTTTCCTTAATCGGCTGCAACTCCTGGTGTACCATTGCAATTCCCTTTTTCAACGCATCATAAGGACTGACAATATTCGTCGGTATACCATCTATTTTAATCTCACCCTCATCTTTTGTATAAATACCAAACAGGCACTTCATCAAGGTTGATTTACCAGCGCCGTTTTCTCCGCATAGCGCATGGACTGTACCTGGTCTGACTTTCAAGGTCGCATGATCAAGCGCCTTAACACCGGGGAAGCTTTTGCAAATTCCATTCATCTCTAACAAATAGTCGGACAAGGTTACCCCTCCTTATTTCCTGCAAAGAACTTGGGTGTGTAAAAACACACACCCAATTCTTTGTATATTCCCTATCTAGCCTAAATTCAAATTGCTGTATTTTATTGTTACTTATTTTGTAACCTTTACATAGTCTACGGTATAGTTCTTCTCAAGCTGTTCGCCGTTAACTGCCTTAACAGCTACATCTGCTGCTGTATGAGCCTGGCCGATATGGTCATTTAATACCGTACCGGTAATATCGCCGGATTTAACATAGGATACAACCTCTTCCAGAGCATCCACACCTACTAAGTAGATATTTTCGCCGACTTTTCTGTCTGCTGCTTCAATCGCCTGGCGAGCGCCTAATGCCATAGCGTCGTTGTTACAGAATACAACCTCGATCTGGTCGCCATACTGTGTTAAAGCTGCTGCTACGATCTCCTGGCCTTTTGCCTGATCCCAGTCACCACGCTGAGCAACTAACTCTTCTACTTCAATACCCTTATCGGTAAGAGCCTTAATGGAGAACTCGGTTCTGTACTGAGCATCTACGTTCTCCGGGTCACCAATAACCATAACGTAGCTAACCTTACCATCTCCGTTCAGATCACCATGGTTCTCCAAATCATAGATGATCTCACCCTGCATCGTACCGGACTGTCTTGCGTCTGCACCGACATAAGCAACCTTATCCCAAAGATCCAGGTCTTCCGCGGTAGGCTCACGGTTTATGAAGATTACCGGGATATCTGCATCTTTACACAGATTAACAACGGTAGATGCTGCAGAAGATTGCACTAAGTTTGCAATGATTACATCATACTTATCCGCAATAAATGTCTGAATCTGGTTGGTCTGCTCTGCCTGGTCGTTCTTACCATCAACAACCGTAACTTCATAAGTAACCTCATCGTTGCTTAACTCTTCTTTGAAATATCTCTCTAACTCTTCTCTGTAGAGAGTCATAAAGTTATCATCAAATTTGTAGATGGTGATACCAACCTTAACGGTTTTCGAATTTGCAGGCTCTTTTGTATCATCCTTCTTTGCATCATCCTTCTTTGTATCATCTTTCTTAGTGTCTTCTACCTTTTTGGTGTCACCTGTCTTACCGGTCTCTTTTTCTCCGCCCCCACAACCTACTAACAAAGTAGCCATTAGTGCTAAACTAAGTAGTAAAGCCAAAAACTTTTTCATAACTTAATCCTCCTTTAATAAATTTGTCGCAATTTTTAAGATTTGCGCACTTAACTTTATTACAGTTAGATTATAACAAGTCTAATCTTTAAAATACATACAATATTCTTCTTAAAGTCTTGAATTTTATTAACTATTATCATATAAACCACAGTTTTCTAATATTTCATGTGCATTTTTAACTATACTCATTATAGCATAGAAACTTTTTTTGTTAAATCATATAATTTTTAAAAAGTANNTTCCTGATTAGAGTGTCATAAGTCATTTTAAGATTTTGATATAAATAGGAACTTATATATATTCATGTCCATGGTTTTTATGTGACTTATGACACTCAAATCATCCTTGTCTACTTACAACACCACTGCAGCGGGCAATAGGGTCCGATCAGAAACAGAATATTTCCGACCGAACCCTATTGCCCGCTGCAGTACTCCACACGGATTGATATCCGCTTTCAATAAAGCATAAGACGAAAAAGCATACGAAGCGCTTTATTATAATAAGGGGAATACACACAAAATGTCTTATGCTTTATTGAAAATTAATATCTCCCCGGTGAAAGTGAAGTTACATTGCAACCGGTATATTTAAACTCATGGAAAGATATGACAAATACAAGGACTTAAATCTCTTAAATTGGAATTGCAAAGCAAATACGCAGACTATTATTCCGTCTATGTAGATAATAGTCTATATAACAGCAACTGTCAATCCCAAATGTATATTTTGCGGACTTTGTAAACTTTTGTCCAAAATATATTATAATATTAGGGCAGAGGAGGACTTTTATGGATAGCATGGGACAGCAATTAAGAGAATTGAGAGAGGACTTAGGGTTAATGCAGACTGTTGTTGCAAAGAGAATTGGTATTAGCAACAAAGTGTTGTCTAATTTTGAAAATGATGTTCGTCTTCCGGATCTGCACACCTTTAAGCTTCTTTGCGAATTTTATAATGTATCTTCTGATCTATTGCTCGAAATAAATACGAAGCATCGTCCTCATACACCAGTTCTTACGGATGATGAACGTAGAATTTTAGCCTATTATCAAAAATTTAACGAACTAAATAAGGATATCGCCAAAGGTTATCTGGCCAATCTTTACAAAGAGCAGCAAGCCAACGAAGGTCAATGAATAAAAATAATCGGAATAGATTCATAAAAAAACGGATAGAACGGTAGCTAATCATCCAGAAATAACTACCGCTCTATCCGTTTTTGCTTCTATATTCTATATAATATTTTACCTAATCACTGTCTTACCACCCATATAAGGTTGGAGAACCTTAGGAATACTTACCGTGCCGTCTGCGTTAAGGTTATTCTCCAGAAACGCAATCAGCATACGAGGCGGTGCAACGACTGTATTATTGAGTGTATGAGCGAAATACTTCCCGTCCTCGCCTGCCACACGTATTTTCAAACGGCGTGCCTGCGCATCTCCCAAATTGGAGCAGCTTCCCACCTCAAAGTACTTCTTCTGTCTTGGAGACCAGGCCTCTACATCCACCGACTTTACCTTTAAATCCGCCAGGTCACCGGAGCAGCATTCCAGTGTTCTTACCGGAATATCTAAGGAACGGAACAGATCCACTGTGTTTTGCCACAGCTTATCAAACCACAT
>DOWG01000294.1:0-894 GCA_003519685.1 Lachnospiraceae bacterium | reverse complement strand
GTTAAGGTCTGTGGCAGGGAATCCTCCGGCAAAATCGTATCAATGAATTTACCAATCATGGAATGCTCACTGGTACCGATGAGGAAGAGGTCTTCGCCTTCAATCTTATACATCATGGCGTCCATCTCAGCAAAGCTCATAACACCAGTGACCACATCGCTGCGAATCATGAACGGCGGAATACAATAAGTAAAGCCACGGTCAATCATGAAATCTCTGGCATAGGAGATGACTGCCGAATGAAGTCTTGCGATATCTCCCATCAGATAATAAAAGCCATTTCCGGCTACCTTTCTTGCACTATCTAAGTCAATGCCATTAAATTTCTCCATAATATCGGTATGATATGGTATCTCATAATCCGGAACAACCGGTTCGCCATAGCGCTGTACCTCAACATTTTCACTGTCATTCCTACCGATCGGCACGCTGGGGTCAATGATATTTGGAATGGTCATCATGATTTTCTTAATCTTCTCGGACAATTCGCTTTCCTTTGCTTCCATCTCCGTCAAATGCTCGGAAAAGGAAGTAACCTGCTTTTTCATCTCTTCGGCTTCTTCCCTCTTCCCTTTTGCCATTAAGCCGCCAATCTGCTTAGAGATCCGGTTTCTCTCCGACCTTAAATTGTCTGCCTGCTGTTTTACCTCTCTGCTTTCCAAATCCAGAGCGATCACTTCATCCACCAGCGGAAGCTTGTCATCCTGAAACTTGTTTTTGATATTCTGCTTAACAATCTCCGGATTTTCCCTCACAAATTTGATATCTAACATATTGTTTCCTCCTATATTTATATAAAATAATGATTGATATGAGTGTCATAAGTCATTTTAAGATTTTGACAGGAATAGGAACTTATATATATTCATTTGGCTGCCTTACCTGACTTTGACT
>DOWG01000086.1:1894-4979 GCA_003519685.1 Lachnospiraceae bacterium | reverse complement strand
TTTATACCCAATGAACTCACTGCATTAAAAGATGATGTTATTTTAGTGCAGGAGGAGAACTTAATTATTACGAAGTGGCTGACATTACGTCCTCGAATTGACATTGCACGCGGGATTTCGGCTTATTATATCGATAAAGGTTTTAAAATCAGTAAAATATATGATAAAAATGACCAGATCGTTTATTGGTATTGTGATATTATTCAGACCAAAATTGATTCCAATAAAAATACCGTCCTGTTCGAAGATTTATTGATTGATATTATCTTCTACAGAGACGGTTCTATACAAATTGCAGATTTAGACGAGCTTGCCCTTGCCCTTGAGCAAAAGTTAATCAGTCAGGAAGAATGCATCTATGCCCTGCGTACCCTGGATTCCTTATTAAAATTAATATACCAGGGTAAATTTTATACCCTGCAGGAAAGGGTCAATGAAGCAGAAAAAAATTATTCTTCCTCCAACATTTGAATTCTGCGGATATGCCTTTCCTCGCCGGAGAATTCTGTATTTAAAAAGGTATCCACTATTTTTATAGCAAGACCGACGCCAATCACTCTTGCTCCCATAGCAAGGATATTGGCATCGTTATGAAGTCTGGACGCTTCCGCACTAAAGCAGTCATGACACAGTGCTGCACGGATACCTTTCATTTTATTTGCCGCAATGGATATACCGATTCCTGTACCGCAAATGAGTATTCCCTTATCGCATTCCTTATTTTGAATGGCTCTGCCCACCGCATGAGCAAATTCAGGATAGTCGCTGGCGGAGCATTCTCCACACCCGTAATCCTTGTACTCCAGACCCTTTTCTTCCAGATATTTAATAACCGCTTTCTTTAATTCATATCCCGTATGGTCATTTCCTATTGCTATCATTGTAATGTCCTCCATTTTAGTTATCCGAATTTAGTTTATAAAAAGTTTTTTTCACTAATCGGGCAAGCTCAGCAAAACAGTCTTCATAATCCTTTAATGTACCGCCGTAGGGATCTACAACATCGCCTATTTCTCCGGCAAATTCTTTAATCATATGTACATTTTTTGCTTCCGGATATTCTTCCTGTACTTTCTTCTTCTGACTAGCTGTCATTGTTAAAATCAAAGTGTTTTCATCGATATCAGAGGGCTTTAACCCCTTTGCCAAATGATTCTTCAGCTCCAACTCATGCATATTCAACACGGTTTCCGCTTTCGGGTTAATTGGTTCATTAAATAATACCACTAAGCCTCTTGATATCACTTTCATATCGCTTACCCTATCCAGGTTTTTATAGATTGCTTCTGCCATAGGACTTCTGCATGTATTTCCTGTACATGTAAAAATAAGCTTCTGATATTTCCCCATATANNACACCTTTACTACCTGATAGCCTGCCGCTTTTAACATACGGTTCATAATTGCTTGTCCAAAACGGTTATCCGCAAAACTTTCTGTATAAATGTATTCGGCATGAAGTTCATCGAATTCCCTTAGAACCGCATATAATCCTGCCGCGATCGAAGCCTCGTCTTTTCTTGAACCTATGGTTTTGACAATACCGTAATGATACCGCTCTTTCGTCTCCTCGGTTGAAATAATGCCGACACGATATCCGTTATCCGATTTTTCCTTTGCTATTTTATTAATTGCATCAATAACTGTATGGATTTCACCGGAATATATCGTGAGGCTCCCTTCCGGTGCATAGTGACGGTATTTCATTCCCGGTGCCTTCGGTCGGATATCTTTATTTGGCTTCTTACTAAGAACCGCCGGATCATATTCAATGCAACCAATCACATTTTCCAGCATCGCCTTCGTTATACAGCCGGGACGAAGAATCATCGGCTTTCCTTCCGATAAATCGACAATGGTAGATTCCAAGCCTAAGGTTGCTTTACCGCCGTCTAAAATCATATCAATCTTTCCGCTTAAGTCAGTCACCACATGCTCGGCCATCGTGGGGCTCGGCTTCCCGGAGATATTTGCACTAGGTGCCGCAACATATACTCCGGAATGCTCAATCAGCTCTCTGGCAATGCGGTTTGCCGGCAGCCGAATTGCTACTGTTTTCAGACCGCCGGTGGTTTCGTAAGGTACACACGCTTTCTTCTTTAATATTATCGTAAGGGGACCCGGCCAGAAAGCATCTGCCAGTTGATATGCACCCGCAGGGATCTCTTCTGCCAATACCTCGATATCCTCCTTATGCGCAATGTGTACAATAAGTGGATTATCCGAAGGCCTGCCCTTTGCAGCATATATTTTCTTCGAAGCTTCCTTATCCAGTGCATTTGCACCCAGTCCATAAACCGTTTCCGTTGGAAATGCAACCAAACCGCCTTTCCTTAAGATTTCTGCTGCCTCATCCAAGTCTTCTATCAAAAAATTGTCCGTATTTAGCTTAACTATTTTTGTAATCATTCGATGTAGCTCCTTCGTTCACAATCCGACATGCTGACTGTTCTGTCCCAATAAAAATAAAAATCAAGATAAATCTGCTTATCGTGAACATTATAGCACTATGCAGAGGTAAAATCTATTCTATTTTTTGTTTTCCCGCTCGTTTAAATACCGCATGATCCCCAGGTGGATTCCCCAAGCCAGCTTCTCCTGATAATCTTCGTTTACCAAAAGGGCAGCTTCCTCGTTGTTCGACATATAACCGCATTCTACGATGACAAAAGGGCATTCCGTTTTTTTAAGCATATAGTAATTGCTGTTTGATTTTGCTTTCCTATGGTTTCCATCGGCTAATGTTTCTTTTAGCTGCTGCTGTATTATCTCCGCCAATCGTTTTCCATCCTGCGATTGCGCATGGTAGAAAACCTGAGCACCTTTTACATACTCCTCTGTAAAGCTGTTTTGATGGATGCTTACTGCAAGGTCCGCGTTATTGGAATGAATTATTTCAATCCGCTTATTTAAATCTGCATTTTTTTTATTGGAATCTGTTGCTGAATATAATCCATTATCATCTTCCCTTGTCATAATCACCTTGATATCATTCAGCTCCAACAGACTCCTTAGTTTAAACGCTATGCTAAGATTAACATCCTTCTCTAGTGCTCCGTTAACACCTACCTTGCCCGGATCCCTT
>DOWG01000086.1:1009-1857 GCA_003519685.1 Lachnospiraceae bacterium | reverse complement strand
GAACACAATGCTTAAATATTTTTTCTTCATACCAATACTCATCCAATAATAATACTCCATTCATTTTATGAAAAAAAGCAGCATCCTATTCATGATCCTGGTTTTGATATGACTTAGGATATTCCTGCCATAAGCTGAAACTTTGCAGTTAAAAACTTGAATACGAAATGCAAAATGGAAATTTTATTTTTATTATAGGACAAAAAAGATAAACGCCGTATGAAAACTCATTCCAGCGTCTACCCAATTATACTATTCTATTCGAAATATCTTGTAATTACATTCCAGGTGCTTTCCTTCTCAAGACCCAGTTTCCATGCAGCAATTCCGGCAACATCCGCATCATAAATCACCTTGAGTTTTTCTTCAATTGATTTATCCTCCTCCTGCCACATACGATAGACGGTCCCATCCTTCTCATATTCTGCATAGTAGGAACCATATTCCTCATCCCATTTCGGCTCTGCTTCATTTTCCTTAAGAATATTTTCAGCCGGAGTCATAGAAAAACTCTCCGAGGAAACCTCTCCGTCTGCAGTTTCCTTCCACAGCCTCGTATAGAAGGGTATTGCAATAATTGTCTTCTCCTTTGGCACCTCCGCCAGTGTATTGTTAACCGCATCCTTAACAAATCCAATGGAGGCTACCGGTCCGGCCACCTCCGAACCTGCATGATATTCATCATATGCCATGGTGATAACATAATCGACAATCTTGCCCTGCTCTTCCCTGTCATAGTAAGCAGTATAAGGCATCGGTACATAGTTGTCCACCGAAAGTACAATTCCATTATTTCGGCATTTCACGGAAAGCTCTCGTAAAAATTGTATGAAATGAATGCCGGTATC
>DOWG01000086.1:563-949 GCA_003519685.1 Lachnospiraceae bacterium | reverse complement strand
ACCTCAAGTCCAAGATCATTGGCCTTTTTCACATATTCCTCCGTAGCTATGGAAGAGATGGTTCCCGAAACATCATTTACAGAAAACCAGGTTGGTACGATAACATCCAGACCCTTTGCCGGCTTAACCAGTGCCTCCAGATTCGAGACCGCATCCTTGTTAAAGACCTGATGGAAAACCAAATTGATTTTCTCCGGCCTGGTCTGAGAAGTGTATTCCGGCTCCTTAAAATCGCTGCTGAGTGTTTTATAGTAAGATTCTTTAATATGCTTGTTTTTTACGTATCCGATAATCCCCTCCTTTGTCATTACCTTGGAGAAACCCTTTTTCGGAACCTCTTCCATATTGACACACATAAGGCTTGTCCCTGCCGGAAGCTCCGCCAG
>DOWG01000086.1:0-424 GCA_003519685.1 Lachnospiraceae bacterium | reverse complement strand
CTTCCGGCCTCCGCCTGCAATATCTCATCCGGAGTTGTATAAGTTAATATATTCTCGTTATGATCCCAATAAAATCTATGGTTAAATTCCTGTATCACCGTTTCATAGTCCAAATACACTTTTCCGTCAAGAAGCATCCCCTTCTCCTCACTGATTTGGTCCTGAAGAATAACCAGCACCTCGGTATCTTCCAGCGGATAGTAATCCGCTAACAGCATAACCTCATCGCTCGGGGTTAGTTTCTTAACAAGGGCCGCCCCCAAGATAATTACGATTAGTAACATTACAGCCGAAGTACCAATCACTGCAATTTTCGACCTCTTATCCATATCCGTACTCCTCTCCTATCTTTATCACTTGCTCTATTATAGCATTTAATTGTTCTACCGTCATTACTAAATTTCGACTTTTAGTTACTGATTTT
>DOWG01000202.1 GCA_003519685.1 Lachnospiraceae bacterium | reverse complement strand
GCTCACCTACGCTTTTATTATATCATGGTATATAGGATGGATGTGAACAGTAACGCGATTTCATTAAAAGGAAAGAAGTTTATTCAGTATAGGTAACGACTATGGAGGATTGCTCATCTATCCATTTGTCCAAATAATGATCAATCACATCAAATTGAGCCGGGCCGATATCTAAAAGGAATTGATGAAATTCCTTTGCTACAAATTTATCCCCCAGTGTCTCCTCGGCTTTCTTTCGCAGGTCTTTTATTTCCAGAAAACCAATTGCATAGGGCAGATAGATCGCCGGTTCCTCTAAGAGAGTATTATAGATGGATTCCGCAATCTGTGTATCGTTAATAAATTTTAAGATAAAGCGGACAACATCATCCTTTTTCCAGCCTTCATAGTGAATTCCGATGTCGGCCCGCGCATACATACACAGGATAATAATATTATTTGCCTCTAAAAAGCTTGCCAGATTTTCATCGATTCCGGCAAGATGGTAGGAATACATCTCCACATAAGTTGCCCAGCCTTCATCATATCCGGTAAAGTCCATCAGGCTGCGGATCGGTGCCGGATTCTGATTTCGAAAATAAACACATTGATACAAATGTCCCGGATATCCTTCGTGAGCGACGGTGGTATAGATCGTGGAGAGCGTTTTTGCATCATTTCCGTTAATGTAAATACTGTTATTTCTATAGTTATCGATGGGCGGGACAAGATACATGGCGGGGCTTAAGTATTCGGATAAGGATTCATGCACATATTTGATCTGGCAGTTCACAGGAATGGATTCCGGGAAATCTTTGGTGATATCTTCCCTCAGATCGGATAGAATTTCTTCCGGATCGGTTAGAGGGAAGGAGGAGAAATCCATATATTTATCCAAAATTGTGGCATCTGTTAAGGAAAGGGTCGTTAATTTCACGATGCCATCCTGAATCGCTATCTCTAAAAGGTCTGCCATTTCTTCCATGGAGTGGTTGGAACCGGTTTTATATTTCGACAGCAGCTCGTAATAAGCCTGCCCTTCCGGATAATAATAAAGCCCGGCATTGTTTATACCAGAACCTTTTAATTTATATAAGGCAGCAATCAGTTCTTCATATGCAGGGATTACTTCTTCCAGGACGGCCTTTGTATTCGCCGCCTCGTAATGTGCGATTTCATTTTCCGTTAATCCATCATAGTGTTCTACCTTCTCATTAAAATATTCAATGAGAAAATTATTTTCCGGTGATTTGATAAATGCCTCGCATTGTTCGATGATACGATCAGCCACCGCATCCCGCATAAACAGGCCTCGTTCTGATTTTTCCTGTTCAAAACGGGCAATCATTTCAAAATAATCGTCCACACAGGAAAGCAGCGCAATGTATTGATCGATATCTTCTTTGCTATAAAAACTGTATTCTGCCAGCAGGATGGGAAGCTGTGCCTGTATTCCCGTGGTAGGGCCTAACACTTCGCCGTAATAAAGATAATTTCCAAACTCCAAATTCTGCTTAAGATATTCTTTTAGAATATCATAGGTAAGCTGCTGCTCCTGATTTAGCTGTGTATAATCAAAGGAAACCAGCCGATTTAAATTATTTTCCGTTTTAAACAAACCATTTTTCATTTCTGCAATACTATATTCGCCGAGAGTAGTTTCCTCTGCGGCGATTCCATAGGCTTTTGGGCTTTCCAAAGAGTAATTCAGAGAAAGCGTGTCGGTTTGGACGGAATCGACAAATAAGGCATCAATAAAGGTATCAAATTCACACTGAACCGGTTCCGGATTCGGGTTCTTATTGCATCCAACGCAGGTAATGAGAACGGTTAAAAAAATGACACAAATATACTGGAATTTCTTCTTAAACATGGTGACCTCCTATCGGGTATCATTGCTTTGTTCTTCTAAAAATTTATGAAGCTGTGAATGATTATGGAATTCATTTGTTTTATATTTATTCCGAAAAGTAACGAGTAAGAAGTAATTTATCGAACTTTATGCAAATTCGATCGTTTTCTCCAAAAAAGCTCTCTCTTAAGTTTTTTGTAAAATCATCCGAAATAGTATCTGTAATCATAATTAAAGCAGGAGCCGGTCTTGGCCAAGCTGAATATATAGAAGGTCCTATTTTTGTTTATGGTTTTTCTATGGCTTATGATACTCATATCAAATTTATTATTTTAAATAAATAGGCTGGGATAGTGTGAAAATTTAATTTTCACACGCCGAATTTGTGCTACCGCCCAAATTCGCAGGTAATGAAAGAATGGAGATTAATATGAAGTTTAATCTTTCCTTGGAAACAGAAAAAAATACGAATGCAGCAGGAAGGCTGGCGTATAATCGAATAGAGGGGGATAAGGAGACGGGCTTATCCTTTCGGAAGAAAGGCCAGCAGATCACAGGTACGGTTATTGCGGTTACGGATCAGGTAGTCCTTGACTTATGCGGACAAAAAGTAAGTACCTCGAAGGAGATATTGCCGAATGTCGTCCCGGGGGATGAGAAAACATTCGAAGTTACGAAAGTAACCGGGAATATTATTGAATTAATGCTGATAGGGGAGGACGTAGGGGAAGGGCGGCTATCCGCCGTCACACTCGTGCAATTGGGTAAAGATAAGGAT
>DOWG01000048.1 GCA_003519685.1 Lachnospiraceae bacterium | reverse complement strand
AGCATATTATCCTTATCAATATAGAGATCCTCCGGTGCCGCAAGTCCCAGATCGGTAATCGTTTTGTCCGGAAGGTATGCGTCCTGCGTCCGGGTCCAGTAGCCGTCCTCATCTAAGGTATAGGTATAGCTTGTTGCCTGAGACGCTGAAACGAAGCGGGACGGGATACCGGCAACGGCAAGGGTTATCAGTAAGCCTATCATTACTTTTATACATTTTCTCATCGTCTGCGCCTCCTATTTAATACCCGAATGTGCCATGGTATTCATAACCTGGGAATTCATCAGAATAAATATGAGCAGGTTCGGAAGGAACAGGATAACGGAAGCTGCCGCCGCCATTCCTTCTGCCGCAATGGCATTGTTCGTCGACAGGGAATTTAAGTAGAATGCCAGGGTCTTCATCGTATCGTTCGTGATGAAATTATTGGAGGCTTCCGTGGCATTCCAAACGGATTGAAAGGTCAAAACGATCGATGTGGCAATCGCCGGTCTTGTTAACGGAATAATTACCTTCTGTATGATTTTGATATCCTTCGCACCGTCCATAACCGCTGCCTCAATGAGTGCATCGGGAATCTGATCCACAAACTGCTTTACCAAAAAAAGCCCCACCGGCATTGCAATCAGCGGAAGAATATGGGCAAGCCAGGTATTAATTAAACCGGTCCGGACAATTACGATGTAGCGCGGCACGGAAACCGCGGTTGCCACAAACATCAGAGCCATCTGATTGATATTAAACAAAGCACCCTTTAAGCGGAATTTTTTCTTGGAAAATGCGTAAGCGGCGCTAATTGTGATCAACACATTAATCACTACCGTTGAAACGGAAATAAGGATGGAATTAAATAAGTATCTCGTCATCGGTACCCCGGTCGTACCGGATAAGGTAAACAGATCCCGGAAGTTCTTCAGGGTAGGTTCCCTGACAAATATCGTCGGCGGAAAAGCAAACAGCTCTCCCAAGGGTTTAAATGCTTTATTAATCACCATGACCACCGGTAAAATCATAAAGATACCAAGAGGTACCAGTATGATATAAAATTTTAACTGGGAAACCGAGAAGCGCTTCGGATTCATTTTATTTCCCTGATATCTGGCCATACGAAACTCCTTTCATGAATTCAACCTATCTCCTCTTTCTCGCCGAATAATCCATGTGCCACCTTAGAAAACAAAGTTACAATGAGCAGCAGCACCACGGATATCGCCGCAGCATAGCCCATTTCATATCGGAGGAATCCATAGTCATCGATGTGATTGGTAATGAGCTGTCCTGCCAGTCCGGGCGTAGGGTTCGTGCCGGACAGCGTAACGCCGATCCATCCCATATTGAAAGCATTTACAATGGACATAACCGCGCCAAACAGCATCTGCGGCTTCATGGAGGGAATGGTAATATAGATAATTTCCTGGAAACGGTTCTTCATGCCGTCCACATAAGCTGCCTCATATAATTGCTCGTCAATATTAAGGATACCGGAAACCATTGCCAGGAATCCGATTCCCATGGAGGACCAGAGGGATACGAAGATCATGATATTCATCAGGTAATCCGTGGACAGTAAAAATTGGATCGGCTGATCAATGATATCCAGTTTCATGAGCAGGTGGTTAAAGATACCGCTTTGATCCCCTGAGAAAAAAGATTTCCATATCACTCCGATAAATACATTCCCAAGCATGGAAGGGGTATAAATCGCCAGGGACAGGATAGTTCTTGGTGTCTTTTGAATCTGTGCCAGCATCCAGGCCAGAAGGAAGGATAGCACATAGCCTCCCGGCCCCACAATTAAGGCATATTTAAAAGTGTTCGGCAGTACAAACTTGAGAAAGGCCTCATCCTGCGTAAGTAAAACAATATAATTGGAAAGCCCAGCAAAGACCGGCTTATTAATTACATCAAAATAAGTAAAGGACAGACCGATCGCTACCGCAATCGGAATCGCAATAAAGGTGAAAAACAGAAGTCCATAGGGAAGCAGAAGCAGAAAGGTCCGTATCCCTTCTCTTGGAAAGCGCTTCCTATTTTGTTTTGATTTATTCTTCTTCCTATCCGTCATCTACTCCACCTCCTGCTTCGCAAGGTTGATCTGCTCAATAACCCAGTCCACATCCCGAATGATATATGGCTTTACAAGGTTACTGTCCTTATCAAAGAATCCAAGCTCTTTCATTTTCCGGTTAATTTCACGATTGATTCCGATCACCTGCTCGTCAATCGCAACCTGCGCCGTAACGCCGTCATTAATCATCGCATTCCAGATATCCGATATCGAACGCTCCAGCATATATTGCCCCGGTGTTCTGGTGATATCCCGCAGCCATACGATCTGATCCAGGATCACCTCTTTATCCGCCTGGTCAAAAGGCGCTTCCTTTACTGCCGCCACATTCGACGACAGCCAGACAAAGGTCTTGCCATAGGTGGACTGCAGCGTATAAGTATAGTTCACCTGGGTCTCATCATCTGTCCACCACTTAAGGAATTCCCAGGCCTCCTCTGCCTTCTTAGAATCTTTAAAGATGATGCCTCCGGTACCATTGGCTATATACCATCTGGATATGGAGCCATCCTCCTGCACGGTTCCCGGATAATCGGACAATCTCCATTGCCCTTCCAGCTCAGGTGCTCCGTTTTTAATCAATATGTAGTCATTTAAATTCACAATTCCGACCGGAAGAGTACCATAACGGAAGGAATCAAAGAAGGAGATCACTTCCTTGGGAATGGAATAAGCGATAAACAGATCTCCCAGCGCTTTCAGTCCTTTGACTCCATTTGGCTGGTCAATTGCTGTACTAAGACCGTCTTCTGTAAAAAGCCGCCCATTATTCTGCAAAATCAATGAGGAAGTCTGATAGTACCATTTGTACCCNNACTCCGGAGGAGATATTATGATAGAAGTTCATACCATACCGCTGCAGTGCAGGTAATTGCTCGGTAACCTCCTGCCAGGTGTCCGGCGGTGTAAGTCCGAGATTCTCATAGATATCTTTGCGATAGATCAGAGCATAAAAATCCAGTGTTTCCGGTATTGCATATACCCCTTCATTGTAGATATAGGGGACGAAGGAACCGGGAACGAAACGGTCCGCCACCGTCCAAAAATCAGCAAACTCTGTCAGATCATAAAGCGCTCCCCGGCTGGCAAGCTCAAAGGGCAGATGGGACAGCAGTCCCAATGCCATATCCGGCGTTTCATCTGCCGCCTGTGCCAGTGTTAATTTATTCGCATCCGGCATAATCGAGATCTTCACCTTGATTCCTGTCTTTGGCGTAAACTCGGTATCCGCCATCTTCTGCAGCAGGTCCACATGGGTCATCGCCCGGTTTACCCAGATATTTAATGCCTCCGGATCATTTTTCTGCTTAAATTTATCCGAGGTAAATGAATGAATTAAGGTCTCCAGGCTGTTTCCCAAAGCAGAAAGCAGGGTTGCCTTCGCTCTTGGCAGTTCTTCATTCCCATAGACATAGATTCGATCCAGGGTAAAATCCTGCGTCACAAGTTCCGTTGTAAAATTACTCATGGATTTTAGTACCGAATTATCCCTTCCGGAGGTGAGATTTTCCTTATGTAACGCAATCTCATCCGGATATTCTGCCATCTTGGCAATAAAATCCAGAGCCTTATCAAGATAGGACAGAATCGCGCTGTTCACTCCATTCGGCGTATAATACTGCAGGGAATATTGTATGTGATGTATCAGCGTAGTATAGGCCGACAGGTAATCCGGTATCTCCGGCAGGTACCGGGTCATCTGCCAGGTACGGTTTTTGTCCCGGTTCGAACCGGTAATTTTAGTGATCTCCAGTTCCAGCTGCATAACATGCTCGGAGACCAGCCTTGCCAGACGGTAAGCCTCCACGATCGGCTCCTGCTCCGAGCGCAGCGATATCCTATGAACACCTTCCGTCAGATAAATCTCATATGGCTTTCCGTCCTCCCCCTTCAGCACTTCATTTGCCCAGCTGCTTCCGGTCGAGTGGAAGGCATAGTTTTTAAGTTCGCAAAAAGGTATGCCGCCATCGATACGGACCGTATTAAAGACATCGAACTCTTCCTTGGAATTCTTATAATGAAACGCAATCTGATAGAAGCCGTCCTTCGGAGCCTCGAATGCATAGGTAACCTCGGAGCCCGCCTCCGTCCATTCCAGAGTATTGATTCGTTTATATTCGCTATCATGCGGCATCAGGGCAGGATTATTCTCCGAAGCATAAATTGCCTGCGTTGTATTTTTCTCGATATATTCATTGGAATCAATCGTTACCAGAGAAGTTACTAAGGAAGCGCTATACTGTCTCCGGTATTCCTCGTAGGAAGGAAGCGTCTCCTCCGGTGCTTCTGCCTTCATGGTTCCCAACCCTAATCCGTCATTGGATATATTCGTAATTTTAATTGTATTGGTTCCTTTTGCAAATGCAAAGAGCAGGGGATCACAGGTGATATAGGTATTGTTATAAAGATAGATACCGGTCCAATCCTCTCTCCGGACCTGTCTTGGAGCTACCTGATCCCCATACCGGTCGGTCGGA
Source organism: Lachnospiraceae bacterium (assembly GCA_003519685.1). Classification (GTDB taxonomy): domain Bacteria; phylum Bacillota; class Clostridia; order Lachnospirales; family Lachnospiraceae; genus Mobilitalea. Next base: position 2,279 of record DOWG01000048.1, on the reverse strand, counting down.
AACTCTTTTGTTTCATCCGCCCAGTACAATGGCAGCCGGATATTCTTCATTTCCTCATAAGCTGCCGTATCATTCACGGTTATTGCAACATTAAAATCCGCCAAAGTATCTCGCATCGGCTTATAATCCAGTATCAGATAATAAAGTCCCGGAGTCTCAACCTCTATCGTATATTCCGCTGTTTCCATATAATCTAATGTCACCGGCGATTCTTTATCCTGGGGCTGCTTCCACCCGGTATCCGACTGTGCCATATAGGTTCCGTGACCGGCCTGCGCTCTCCCTGCTGCCAGAAAATCGGCATACGTTACCGGCCGGTTCTTTAAGGAACCCTGTAACAAGTTGTAGGCAGCCTGAACTTCTTTTTCATCTGTCTTAGCAATGTATTCCGTATTATTTCTGGAAAAGAATACCGTTGCTATAACAGCAATGATTACAATACCGATGATTGCAGCAAAAACCTTCCGCCTTCTTTTTTTCATTATTACTCGCTCCCCTTATGGTAAGAAAGTGAAAAAGTATCTTTCACAAAGAGGCTGCTGCAAAACGAATGCGAATCATAATGCAACAGCCCCATATAGCTTCCTATCGGTCTAAATTACTTCTTCGTAAAATCCTCGTCGGTAAAACCATAGAATTCTTTCAGACCATCCTTTAACTGTTGTTGTGCCAAGTCGAATCTTTCGTTAATCTTCTTATTCCAATCCGGAATTTTCGCCTTTACCTGATCTAACCAGTTCGGATCGGTTCTTAATGCACCGGTGATATCCTTATTATAGATATAGGCCCATTCATAATTTGCTTCTCTTCTGGTACCGTCCTCCATCACATAGTACGGATAAGTCTTATCCGAGATATCCCAGAACTGCCCCTTCTCCCAAAGCTCAAGAACCTTCTGGAATCCGGGCATCTTATTGGTATCTGCAAACCGCTGATGGGTTGTTGTAGAGTACCAGATCTCCATCTGTTCATCAAACTTTTCTCCGGTAACCAGTGGCAGGGAATCATTTAACGCGGTTTTCTCAACACCCTGATCCGTCCATAGCTGCTCTGCCCTTGCTCTTACGGCATCCGTACTGCCTGCCCAGAAAGCAGCAAAGGTATAAGCAACCTGAAGCTTCTGCTTCTCCTCCTCCACCCATTCCGGACTTCCGTCATCCATTGCATAATTATGGATTGCCATCGGATCCAATACGATACCGATTGTGTTCTCCTGGTAATCGGTCGAAGGCCTTGGATAGATGTCCCAATCATTCGATTGTACGGTTCCCCAATGCCCCGGCGTCGGATTCGCAGCATCGCCCATCATCCAGGGATCCCCGTCTAAGCTTAAGCACAATCCGTTTTTAAAGAAATTGAATCCCCACCAGCCGTTCGTTTCCATCACTTCAACCGGTACTTCGCCGACATCATTCTGCGTCCAGATAGCGGATTTTGACCATTTCGGTATGTATTCCAGCAGATCGGCAATGGCATCGGAGGTAAGATTAACATGATCGCCCTTCCCGCTGTAGTTAACTAAGGAGTAGTTAATATCCTTCGTTCCTGTGTTAATAAAGCTCATCGGGATATCCATGGCTCCCCAGAAATTCTTATTATCACCGGAAGTTGCAAATGCTGTGTACTCATCAATATTCCAATCAATCGGAGGAATATCGATATTGTTCTGTTCCGCCAGTTCCTTATTCACATATACGCCCCATGGCTGAATGAACTGCGGAAGTCCTGCCTGAAATCCATAGTAATTCATCATTTTCATAATGGATGGATTAAAGGATTTATATATCGGGTCATTGGAAAACACAGATAAGTCTGCCACCATACCTCTGGCAATATCCCCGGATAAATCTGTGGAAGCATAGATATCCGGATACTTACCGTNNACATTAATCTTAATATTTGGATAAGTCTCGTTAAATTTTTTAGCCAAGGCATATACCGCTGCCTCATTCTGTCCTTTTAAATCTGCCGGAGCTAAGTTCTGATGTCCTAAATCCTCCATATAGGTACCGGAACCTGACCAAAGCATAACTGTAATATCCCCTTCTATGCCTGTAGCCAGTGTCTCATACTTCTTGCCGCAGCCGGTAAACAGTGATGCGGTCATAGCGATGAGCAGTAAGACAACCACAATCGTCTTATTTTTCTTCATACTTTTACCCTCCAATAAGTAATAATTTGTTACAACTTCATTATAATATGAGTTTCTGATTAAAGCAATGATAAAAACATTTTTATTCCGTTTTATTTGGATTTTATTATGCATATTTCACATATTT
>DOWG01000257.1:637-3364 GCA_003519685.1 Lachnospiraceae bacterium | reverse complement strand
CATGATGGGTGTGAATAGTAACTACTGTAATACATTGCTATTATATAACTTCTTGGGAGATACTTCAATATAATACTACGATTAAGCCTGGTTTTTCTTAGTCAACTTAGTCAGCAGATGCTTTTCTCATCTGATTTATCCTGTCTTTCGAGAATTCTATATTAAAACAATCAGTGGGGCAAGCCTCTGTAATAGAACAAGGCTCTCCTTTATATGAGTAGCCGTTTGTATAAATGTCTGATCATATGCGATCAGAGTTTTTCCGGTCCGTGAAATGTTCCCGGTATATTTTGCTGATCTGAATCCAATTTCTTTCATCGCACTTTTAAATTCGTTAATCCGAAGAGGATCCTTCAAGGTGAATCTAGCGGAATTTGCATAGCCTTCTGCTCCCATCTCCTCATAAGCATGCTCGGCAAAAGCAATCGGAACAAGTATATCCGGCAGCTCGTCGGAAGCATAATTATTCGAAGTAGTATAGCTGCCAATCACCCTTAGTTTAATGATTCCAGCCCTGTCAAAAGTGAAGGAAGTCCCCGCGGTGTCCGTATATTTCATGATATATACCTCAATCTCAAGATCATCTCCCGGATTTACCTCCCGCTCTTTCATAAAAGTATTTCTTATAATACAAACCGCCTCATCACTTTTCAGAAAGCTCTCGTCATAGCTATCAATATAAGATGCATCCTTCGATGAAAATGCGTTAAAAGCAGAAAAAGAGTTGGTTCCGATATAATTAATGGATGGGTTGTAAGCTCTTTCTTCCTCGGATGCATTTGACATTTTGGCAAATGCCTGTGTCGTAATCACCTCATTTGTTATCATGCCGGTATCCATTGCTTTATGTAACATATCAAAGCCAATAACTAACCCCATCTCCCGGCTTCCATTGCTATTGCTTATTTTGGCGGAAACAGGCATTGTCTCACCGAGTCTGTTCAGTTGTTCTTCATTGCTTACAATATTCTGGATATAGAGTAACAAAAAAAAGCAGGATCATAGAACATATCACTATCGTAAGTAATCCCTTTTTCCGGTTTATGTATATATTTCTCATGATCAAATAAAAAGTAAACATATTTACTCTCCTTTTTAATGCCATTTGGGACAGATAGGAAGATATGGCGCCAGGATTTTACTTACCATATATATCCTTTATTTGATTGTAATCCTCAAAACGCATCTTGTCAAATTAAGGATGAATTTTGCTAAGAAAGGAACTGTTTGACTGTTGTATTTTCATCCGGAAGCAATATAAGAGGGTCTGTTACCTTCCTTCACACACCGAGTTAAAAGACAATACAAACAACCTGTCTTTCAAACAGTGCATTACAGGAAGATCCCAGACCCTCTTGCAGCATTCACATTCGCTTTGCAACAGCTCTTTCTATATAAAATAAATAGCACCGGAAAGGTTTATACTTCAACCGTCCAATGATTATAATCTTCTATTTTCCCTAATTGAATTCCGGTTAACGTATCATAAAGCTTCTGGCTTACCGGACCGATTCCTCCATCCTGTACCTGCATGATATGATCCTCCCAGCGCAGCTGTCCGACCGGAGAAATCACTGCTGCCGTACCGGTACCGAATACCTCCTCTAAAAGTCCCTTCGAATGTGCTTCATAGATATCATCAATGGAGATCTTGGTTTCCTTAACCGGCAATCCCCACTCTCTGCAAAGCTCGAGAACCGAGTCTCTTGTTACCCCCGGCAGTATACTTCCATTCAGCTCCGGAGTTACGATCGTACCATTTATCTTAAAAAAGATATTCATAGCTCCGACTTCTTCAATATACTTTCTATGAACGCCGTCCAGCCAAAGCACCTGGGAATATCCTTCCTCATGGGCCTTCACCTGGGACCGCATGGATGCCACATAATTACCGCCGGTTTTCGCCTCTCCGATTCCGCCTCTTACCGCGCGGACATATTCATCCTCGATCCATATTTTTACCGGATTCAATCCCTCCGGATAATAAGCGCCAACGGGAGACAGAATAATGACAAACAGATAGGTGTTTGCCGGCCTTACTCCCAGGAAAGGATCCGTAGCAATCACAAACGGACGGATATAGAGGGAGGTGCCTTCCTTCGTGGGAATCCAGGCTTCCTCCATTTTAACAATGGCCTTTAAAGCCTGAAGAAAATCCTCTACCGGAATTTCCGGAATGCACAGCCTGCGGTTCGAACGGTTTGCTCTTTCTATGTTCTTATTCGGACGGAATAACAGGGTCCTGCCATCCGCTGCCTTATACGCCTTTAACCCCTCAAACATCTCCTGACCATAATGAAAAACCATGGCAGAAGGCTCAAGGCTTAAAGATTGATAGGGAACAATTCGCGGATCGAACCATCCCCTGCCCGTCTCATAATTCATTAAAAACATATGATCCGTGAAAATAGTTCCGAATTCCAAAGGATTATCTGCACCCGGCAGTTCCTTCGGTGTAGTGGTTTTCTCAATTCTAATCGTCAGCATACCTACCATCCCTCCTGGTTTCTTCCCGTTTGAAGCTATAAAGCTTTATGAAATTTTCTCACATTCCTGCCTTAAATTTTATATTATCCTATATAGTAGTCCTCCGGACACTCTTTTTCAAGCTTTTTTATCAATCTTCGGTAATGATATGAGTATCATGTTACTGTTCACACCCATCATGTATACCATGATATGATTTCGACAAATGATATCCGGTAAGGAGTATTTGCATTCGTCGGT
>DOWG01000257.1:0-629 GCA_003519685.1 Lachnospiraceae bacterium | reverse complement strand
CCCAGGTGTGAACAGTAACAGTATCATAAGTCATTTTAAGGTTTTGATAGAAATAGGACCTTATCTATATTCATGTTCATTGTTTTTATAACTTATGACATTTATATCAAGTAATAACCGTGATCACAATTTTACTTGCTCGGAGACATCTATCTTCGTTTATATTTACAGAACGTATAGACCAGGTCATAGTAGGTCTGCTCTTCCGATTCGCTGGTAAGCACCCAGTCCTTCTTTTCATCCAGATTCGGAAAATAGGTATCTACGGTATAGGCATAGTCGATTTTGGTGACATGAGCCGTATCGCAATAGGGAAGCATCTGCTCGTAAATGCTGGCACCGCCAATTACATAGACATCTTCTGTCTTATAATCCTTAACTGCCTCCAAAGCCTCTTCCACGCTATGAACAACGACCACATCCTTCACTTGGTATTCCGGATTCGAAGTGATAACAACATTCAAGCGCTGCTTTAACGGCAATCCATTCGGAAAGCTTTCAAGCGTCTTTCTTCCCATAATGACTGCCTTATTGATTGTTTCGCTGCGAAAGAACCTTTGATCCGCAGGAATTCTCACAAGAAGCTTGTCCCGGTAACCAATACCCCAGTTTTTATCAACTGCTACAAT
>DOWG01000297.1:2241-3313 GCA_003519685.1 Lachnospiraceae bacterium | reverse complement strand
TCCGGCACGCTCTCCTGTATTTTTAACACTGCATTCTGCTTCTATCGCATCGCCTCTTCTTGAAAAATATACCCCGGTGATCTCAAATTTCGTATAGGACAAGCCAAAGCCATATGGATACGCGGATTCTATAGATTCCTTTTCTAATTTTGTATAGCCATGATAATAGTCATATCGCTGCTTCTCTGTATCCCAGTTCACCTCGGGAAGATCGGTTTCCTTTTTTGGTATAACAAAGGGCAGCTTGCCGCTTGGATTAACATCTCCGAACAGTATCTGTCCGATTGCGGTACCTCCTTCCATCCCCGGATAATACGCCATCAGGATACCATTCACATAGTCCTTCCATTCCTCCATCATGATCATGCTTCCGCCGATCAAAATCACAACCGCTCTATCATTTACCGGTCCTACTTCTTTAATCAGCCGGATTTCATCCGGATGCAGCCCCAGGGACTGGCACCGGTCTCCGCCGATCGGATCCATATAATTGCCCGCCTGGTCGTTNNGCCAGCCACTTCGCATGCCGGATATCGGATCCGTCATTGAAAATAACCTTTTTATTGCCTGCCGCCTTTGCAATTCCCTGCAGCGGGCTGATGGCATAGGGAGGATAAACTCTGCTGGAGCCGTTGTCTCCCAGGTTTCCTTTGTTGGCAAGTCCGCCTAACACAACGACGTTTTCGATTCGGTCCCTTTCTATGGGCAGGACATGATTCTTATTTTTTAATAAGGTAATTCCCTTTTGGGCAGATTCCAGTGCAAGAGCAATATGCTCCTTGCATCCGATCAATTCCTTCGGATATTCCTTCTGATCCGCTTCGGTATAGGCAAGCAGGGTCCGGACGATCCGGACAGCTGATTCATCGATCTTTTCCTCCGGTACTTTTCCTTCCCTCACAGCCTTGATCAGCGCATTGCCGTATAAGCTCGTACAGCACATTTCCATATCCTGCCCGCTGTTCGCAGCCATGACCGTATCGGTGATACCCCATACGAAATCACTCATAACAAAGCCGTCAAAATCCCATTCGTCTTTCAATACATCCTTTAACAAATAGCGGTTTTGGCC
>DOWG01000297.1:672-2106 GCA_003519685.1 Lachnospiraceae bacterium | reverse complement strand
TCTCCATAGGTCTCCTGACTTCTTCCCCATCCCGGATGATAAAGAAGATTGATACATATTCCGGCAAATAAATTACCGCCCCAGGCTCTGACCTCCTCGCCGATTGCTTGTCCGATTCTTTCCTCAAGATCGGTATCAAAGCTTGCTCCTCTTAACATAGGTACCGGATAGCAGGTGCTTTTTCCTGTTCCGCATACCACTCCCCGCGGTCCGTCACAGAACTTAAGCTCCGGAATCTGCTTTCTTGCAATCCCTCCGGCAGGATAAGGGATATAATTATAATGCATCTCACCGCTGAAATTCTGTAGCATTTCAACCATGGATACCTTGCCGCTCATTAAGGAGACTTTTTCCTCCAGAGATAATTCCTTCACGATTCCTTTTGCTCGATCCGTATAGCTTAACCTATACTTTTTGTCAATCCTGTGCATATGCATCCAGACGTAAGCCTCCTTCTATTTCCACGTATTTTTTAAGAAGCTGGAAAGCTTCCCTTTTACTATAATCCAAATACCCCTGCACCTCTTTGATTCTTTTCGGCTTTTTATCATCTGCGGTGTTGTTCTTGTATACCAACGGTGTCATGCCATACATTTTCTTGAAGCAGCGGTAAAAGGTATTATCATTACAAAAGCCACATTCACTGGCTATGGTTGAATTATCCTTGTCCGTATAGGACAGGAGATAAATCGCATGGTTTAGCCGGGTTACATCAATCAGTTCCTTCAAAGTCATATCAATCGTTGATTTCAGGAACCGGTATAAGCCCTTTTCACTCATACCGATGGATTTACACAGCTCCTCGGTCAGGTTATCGTAAATTAAATGCTTCTCAATAAACCGGATGATCTTCAATACTTCTTCAGAATCCGTATTTTGTACTGCCTCGTTGGCAAACTGCTGTATATCATGAGGGATATAGTCAAATAAATCGGATATCAGCATGTAGATAAGCCCTTGTATCCGGAGATTGCTTGTCTTTTTCATATGACCGGACTCAAGGCCGATTTGGGCAAGAGTTCTTTGAAAATGGGTGTAGGAAATTCTGGGTTTCACAGCCTCTTTTGCACTATTTAGATAAAAATAATATGCCTGGTTTTTGTCATCGCTTAAATCAAAAAACTCATTCTTAATCTGTATAATCAGGCATATGTTCTCCTGGTTGTTATTCTGGAAACCATGAACCTCCTTGCTGTTTACCAGCGCAATATCACCTTCCTGCATCAGGCAGAATTCCGGTAATACCGATAGAATAATCTCACCCTTGACTACCATGATCAATTCGTAATCATAGTGCCAATGATAATCCGAGTGGTCAATGGATGTGATAATGACCTTAGCCGGACTTTCTTTATGATGTTCTATCGTTTCAAAAATATAAGAATTCATCTACATCTCCTTTTCTATAGTTGTATTATAGATTAGTTTGATCCT
>DOWG01000297.1:0-548 GCA_003519685.1 Lachnospiraceae bacterium | reverse complement strand
GCTCTTATTCTATTTAATATTTATTTTTAAGCCAACCGCTTCTATCCCGTGATATCGCATAAAGTGGCATCAATATACTGCACCAGCGCTTCCCTGGGGACGCACAGCTGACATCCGCGAATTCCGGCACTTACCGTAATTTCGTCAAATAGAACTGCGATTTCATCCATATAGGTCGGAAATTTCTTTTTCATGCCGATCGGGGAGCATCCGCCCCGTATATATCCTGTTGTTGCTAAGAGATCCTTCACATGAAGCATCTCGATCTTCTTCTCCCCAAGGACGAACGCCGCTTTTTTCAAATCTAATTCGGAATTGACCGGAATGCAAAATACCATGATTCCTTTCTTCTCCCCTTTTGCCACTAAGGTTTTAAATACCTGCTCCAGAGGCATATGAATCTGCTCTGCCACATGCTCTCCTGCCAGGTTATTTTCATCTACCTCATATTCCAATGCTTTGTAAGGAATTCCTGCCTGCTCCAGCAGTCTCATCGCATTCGTCTTAACCATATAAAATCATTCTTTCCTTTATCATATTCTCATCCT
>DOWG01000218.1:17775-18453 GCA_003519685.1 Lachnospiraceae bacterium | reverse complement strand
CATAACGAAAGGAACCATAATCGGACCGGTGGTTACTCCTCCGGAAGCAAAAGCTACGGCTAAAAAGGCTTCCTGGGTAAAGGCTGCCAAAATAAATATCAGAGAATATAAAACGATAAAAATATGTGACAATTTGATCTGAAATAATATTCTCAGTAAGGATACGGTTAAAAATAGGCCCACGCCGACGGCTACTGCAATGATCAATACCGTATTCGGAACGGAAGGTGTCTGCGTGGCAAGCACCGTAAGATCGGGTTCTGCGATTGTAATAAAAACACCGATCAGAAAGGTCGCTATAATTGCCAGTGGCAGCTTACGGCTTTTCATCAGGTAAGCACCCATTTTTTCTCCCATATTCATCATAGAGATGTCCGCGCCCAAGGAAAAGAAGGCCATTCCGAGAATAAGAAGGAATGCGCCGACAAGAAATAATATTAAAGTATAAAAGGGCATGGGAACAATCGTAAAATGTAAGAGTAAAACAAAAAGTGTAGATGGAAGCACAGAAGTTAAGGCTTCCTTAAATTTGATTTTTAGTTGTTTTTGCATAAATCACCTCGTAGCTATGTATTGTACAATATGGAACGGGGTATGAAAAAATACACCATAGAATTAATCTTACAGGAAATTGAAGCATAAATCAATATCAAATCCTCTATTTTCAGAGTAATTTTA
>DOWG01000218.1:0-17685 GCA_003519685.1 Lachnospiraceae bacterium | reverse complement strand
GACGCAGGTAAAATATTACAAACAAAGTGTGTATATGGGAGGTTTCTATGAGAAACAAACTTACCAATGTTTTATGGGGATTATTCTTCATTGCGATCGGTATAGGATTTGCCGGAAATGTATTATTTCACTGGAATTTTGAGCTTTTCTTTCCTGGCTGGTGGACGTTACTGATTATCATTCCCTGCTTTATCAGCATGATACAGTCAGGGTTCGGAGTGGGATCAACGATGGGATTTATTATAGGTATCCTGCTGCTGGTGTCTCATTATGATGTTTTCGACTTTAATGTTATGAAATTAATTGTCCCTGCCATTTTAATCTTTATTGGTCTCCGGCTTTTATTTCAAAGCGCCTTCCGGAAGACAATTCACAATGAGGAGTACGCCTATAAGGATAATGCAGATGGACAGACGGGATCTTACCATGCATCGGGAAACCGGTCCGAATATACGGCAATCTTTAGCAGTAATAAGGTGCATGCGGAGAATGATTTCAACGGAACAACCCTAAATGCAATCTTCGGCTCCATCGTACTTGATCTTCGTGATGTTAATTTGCAGCATGACGTAGAGATAAATGCAAGTGCTATCTTCGCAGGAATCGATATCTTTGTACCAAGAAATGTTCGTATCCGAGTTAATAATGTTCCCATCTTCGGAGGTGTAAGTAATAAAGCGGAACAATATGCAGATGCCAATGCACCTACGATATATCTGAACTCAACTTGTATGTTTGGAGGTATTGATATTAAATGAGCAGCTTTCAAAAAGTAATTAAATACTGCGCTGTTGCATTTGCAATTCTTCTGGCGGTCGGGATTATAACGGGCATTGCAAATGCGGCGTTATCCGTTGTCTCCTTAGTATCGGGCGATTTGATTTATCGCTATGACCGTCATGATCTTCAGGATACGGTTGCCGTTAATAAAAGTGAGGATTTTACGGGGGTAAGAAGCCTGGATATTGATATTGCCTCCGGTAATCTAACGATAACACAGGGAGAGGGTTTCCGGGTGGAAGCCGATGACGTTACCGAAAATTTCGAAATGAAGGTTACCGGGAAAGGAACACTTATTCTGCGTGAAAAGAATAGAGATTTTAATTTTCTCTGGTTTCACTATAATACGAATAAAAAATTCAATTCCAACATTACCTTATACCTCCCGGCAGATTGTCAACTGAACGATGTTGCGATTGATACCGGAGCCGGTAAGGTTCGAATGGACAGCTTTCAGGCAGATAAGCTCGTTGTCAACGCCGGCGCAGGTAATATAGAGGGGGACAGCATAACAGCAAATGAGGCAATTCTGGATGGAGGCGCAGGCTCGGTATCATTTACCAATGTGAACTTTAGGAATATGGATATTGACTGCGGTGTCGGTAATGTACGGATTGGTGGCATATTGCTTGGTAAAAATAAAATTGACTGTGGCATCGGCAATGTTGATCTTGAAATTGATGCCCGTGAAGAAGATTACAATCTGGATATCCAGTCTGGCTTAGGAAAGGTCCGCTTGAACGGGAAACGTATATCGAAGGACTATCGTAAGGATAATGATGCTTCCTCCTTTATTGAAATTGATGGCGGAATTGGCGATGTTGATATCAATTTTACCAGGTAATGAATGAAAACTTGCTTATTTGGACCTATTTTCTCCTGTTTTACAAATATTATCAAATAACTTTCGGATAATTCTTGCATTCTTTGAATACAAATAATAAAATAAGATAGAATAACTTAAGGACGTTACTTCCGAAATAACGTCCTTATTCAATAACTCGGTTTTTTGTTATCCACAGTTACGATTCACACCCACCATGTATACCATGTTATGATTTCGACAAATATATCCGATTCGGAGACGCTTTCGCTTAGTTGCATTACGTAGCGGTACATAAGGCTCCAAAATACGGAGCCAAAGTACCGACGAATGCAAATACTCCTTATCGGCTATCATTTGTCGGAATCATATTATAGACTTTATTGGGGGTGTGAACAGTAACCACCCACAAACTTAATTATGCGCAGAGAACAGCGCAGGAATGAGGAGAAATGAGAAGGAAAAAAATACTGGGGCTAATTCTTTTTGGCTTTTTGATATCCGGCGGTTTATTTGTTAGTGTCAACTATATGATGGACCAGGGAGTCAAAGGCGGTATAGAAGAGAATCAAACTGATTTTACAAAAGATGATGCTTCCCGTAAGAATATACAGAAAAATGCAGATATAGAAGAACCACGGCTGGCGGTAAATTCGAGCACTTCTGAAAAAAAACCGGAAGTGAATTCTTCGCCGGAGACGGCTGGGAAAGAAGGAGCAGAGAAGAATACGGCAGCAGGAGATGCTTTGGCGGACGGCAGCCGTATCGATGAGAATGCTTCCTCCGCAAGTATTTCATCTATTCAGCAAGAGAACATAGAGGGTGCTGCCAATACGCTGGGAGGCTCGCTGCTTACCGCACCGGAGCTTCAGCTGATCAACGACTGTAATGAAGTGGATTATAAAGCCTACATTCCGGAGATGGTTTATGATAGTAAGATTGAAACAATGCTGGATATTGATAATCCGGACCTTACTTTACAGGCAGAGGCGGCAATCCTTTTCGATGCGGATACCAGGGAAGTTCTATATTATAAGAATCCAATCGAAGCGGTATTTCCTGCAAGTACGGCCAAACTCTTAACATGCCTGGTCACACTGGATTGGTGCAGAGAGGATGAAGAGGTGACAATTGGCGATGAAATAACCATGATAGCTTCGGATTCATCAAAAGCGAACATTAAGCAGGGACAGATTCTCACCATACGAAATTTATTAGAGGGAATGCTTCTTCCCTCCGGAAATGATGCCGCATATGCGGCAGCAGCCTATGTTGGAAGAAAATCGTTAAAAAATGAAGAGGCCTCCAAAGAAGAGGCGATCCTTGCATTTACAAGGCTGATGAACCAGAAAGCCAAAAAAATAGGGGTGAAAAATTCCTGCTTTAAAACACCGGATGGGTATGATGCACTCGGTCAATATACGACCGCATTGGATATGGGATTCATCGGGCTGGCTGCATTGCAAAATGAAACCATTATGGAAATCAGCCAGAAGAGCATATCACGAAATGTATTTGCCAGTGGAGAAGACATCACATGGGAAAATACGAATTCCTTAATAAATAGAAACAGTCCAAGATATTATTCCAGGGCGATCGGATTAAAAACCGGTACCAGCACGATGGCAGGCAAATGCATTATAGCGGCGGCCAGTAACGGCGGGAAGAAAGCTTTATGTGTAATTATGAATTCCTCCTCTTCCGGTAGATTTGAGGATGCAACCAAACTACTGAAATATGGATTAGAATAAAGATATGACTTATGACACTCAAATCAATAAAGGGAAAACAGAAATATTATGCGCAAAGAAAATGGAAGAGAGTGTGAAATGCGCAGGAAAGAGGTAAAGATGGATAATAACGGATTTTATGAAACCCAATTGGAGCCGGAAGGCAGGGAACAAACGGAGGTAAATGTTAAGAAGATAATAAGCGGAGTAGGTCTGGCGTTATCGTTGATGGCGGCCGCTATTCTGCTGTCACAAGTAATTTTAAGTAATCTTATAAAAAATGTTATTCCAGAATTTCAGAAATCAGACTGGTATGTCTGGATACTCACAGCAGTATCAATGTATGGAGTCGGGCTTCCGGTATTTTATATATTAACGAAAAATATTCCGGATTCAAAAAAGAAACCGGTTCAGAAGCTAAAGGTGTCTCAATTCTTTATCATCCTTTTCATCAGTGCGGCAACCATGTATATTACGAACTTCTTTAGTGTATTTATTAATTTTATCATTTCAGTGATTAAGGGAGGAGACCTGATAAATCCGGCTATGAATGCTGTCTTTGAAGGAAATCCTTTCATAACCTTCTTATATACCTCCATTGGAGCACCAATTGTTGAGGAAATTATTTTTCGAAAAATATTATTAAATAAGGTTCGTCGATTTGGGGATCTGCCTGCTATCTTAATAACGGGTATTGCTTTCGGTCTGTTTCATATGAATCTGGCACAAATTTTTTATGCAGCTGCTTTGGGCATCATATTTGCCTACGTTACACTTAGGACCAATACAATTCGATACTCCATCCTATTACATATTATAGTCAATACCATAGGGGCAACTTTAGCGCCTATGGCAGTAAGAGAAGGAAATCTTGTATTGATTACGCTGTTGGGGATATGGGTAATTGCTTCCATAACCGCAGGCATTGTGCTATTTATTGTGTTCGTGGGTGTTAAAAAGAAAATTGTCCTGGAGCCGGGAGAAGTATCCGTACCAAAAAAATCAACCTATCTGCTCAATGCCGGTGCAATACTCTTTCTATTGATCTGCCTTACCATAATGGTAAGAGGTATTGTCCTATCCTGATGGTAAATACCCGAAAAAAATTATGAGAAAGTACATGAAAAAGATATGTTGAATCCATGGTAATTTTTGCTGTAATTGAGTATGCTTATCCTTATAATGAGAAAATCGTTAAATTGTTGCCGGATGTTAAATGACATGCGTTATAGACATAATTAAAAAGCCGGAGAATTGGCGAATTGAAAAATAGAAAGGGGAATATATATGAATAATTTTACTTTTTATAGTCCGACATACTTTGTCTTTGGTAAAGATACCGAGAAGGAAGCCGGTCATTATGTAAAGCGTTTCGGCGGGAGTAAAGTCCTGATACACTACGGAGGAGGTTCGGTTGTCCGTTCCGGACTCTTAGACCGGGTTAAGGAATCACTTAAGAAAGAAAATATCGATTTTACCGAGCTTGGCGGCGTACAACCGAACCCAAGGAGCGGATTGGTATACAAGGGAATTGATCTGTGCCGGAAGGAAGGCGTTGATTTTATTCTGGCTGTCGGGGGCGGAAGTACAATTGATTCTGCAAAAGCAATTGCGGCAGGAGTAAAGTATGACGGCGATTTCTGGGAATTCTATGAAGGAAAGCCGATCACAGAAGCTTTACCGGTAGGTACTGTCTTAACCATAGCTGCAGCAGGCAGCGAGGGATCCGGAGATTCTGTTATTACGAAGGAAGAGGGAATGTTAAAGAGAGGTACCGGTGGGGAAGCCTTAAGACCCGTTTTCTCCATTCTTGACCCGGCACTTACTCAGACCTTACCTGCATATCAGACCGCAGCAGGGGCAACCGATATCATGGCTCATGTATTTGAACGCTATTTTACGAATACAAAAGAAGTGGAAATTACGGACCGCTTATGCGAAGCAGTTCTTTTAACCATGGTTAAGGAGGTCCCAAGAGTAATTGTAGACCCGAATAACTATGAAGCAAGAGCAAATATTATGTGGGCCGGTATGGTAGCCCATAATAACCTTGTAGGTGTGGGCCGCAGTCAGGATTGGGCAAGCCACGGAATTGAGCATGAACTGTCTGCATTATATGACGTTGCCCATGGTGCGGGCTTGGCGGTAATTTTCCCTGCCTGGATGACCTATGTATATAAACATAATGTGAATCGTTTTGCACAAATCGCTGTCAGAGTATGGGGCTGCCAGATGAACTTTGAGAATCCGGAAGTGACAGCACAGGAGGGAATTGACCGCCTGAAACAGTTCCTGACCTCCATCGGGATGCCGATTAACTTCAGAGAACTAGGTGCGAAGGAAGAGGATATACCTGCAATGGTTGCAAAGCTTGGCCTTGGCGAGAACGGAACCATGGGAAGCTTTGTACCGTTAACCAGTAAGGATGTAGAACAGATNNTGTGAACAGTAACAGAAAAACGAAGCAGACGGTGAAATAGAATAATAAGATAGACCGGAATAACTTAAAATACAGACAGTTAATTTACGGAGTTTGTATAAGCATGGGAAGCATCCTTGTCAAATATAAGGGATGCTTCTCATTTTAATATTGCATATGAGATTGCCAATGATTTGCACATTGAGTGTCATAAGTCACATAAAAACCATGAACATGAATATATAGAAGGTTCTATTCATATCAAAATCTTAAAATGACTTATGACATTTAAATCAAATATTACTTGCTTTTTTTATTTTAAGTGATAGAATAGCTACTATGTTCCTGTATTTTCCGCTGTATAATATTTCTCCGAAGATACAGGCTATTCTTATATTGGGAAGAAGGGGGTTTTCTTGTTGACGGATATCCTTGTTAAGCTATTTGTTAAAAATTATGATAGAACTGAGGACCAGAAGGTGCGCTCAGCATACGGAATCCTGTCCAGTGTTGTGGGTGTGATTTGTAATATCATCCTCTTTGCAATTAAGCTAATTGCAGGGTTGATCATAAACAGTATCTCCATTATGGCAGATGCATTCAATAACTTATCCGATGCTGCGTCCTCCATCATCAGTTTTATTGGCGTGAAATTGGCAGAAAGGCCTGCGGATAAGGAGCATCCCTTTGGTCACGGAAGATTCGAATATATTGCTGCCTTAGTGGTTTCCTTTCTTATTTTACAAGTGGGGCTCACCCTATTTAAGAGTTCCTTTAAGAAGGTATTGAAACCGGAGGCGGTTTCCTTCAATCCAGTACTAATTGCAATCCTGTGCGCATCGATTTTGGTTAAGGTATGGCTCATGCTGTTTAACCGCAAATTAGGGAACCGGATAAACTCAACGGTAATGAAGGCAACTGCTGCGGATTCGATGGGAGATGTCCTGGTTACTGCATCCACAATTATTTCTGCAATTATTGCGGGGGTGACCGGACTTAAAATTGATGGTTACATTGGTCTTGCCGTATCCATCTTCGTTATGATTTCGGGTTTTCAGATTGCGAAAGATACTCTGGAGCCGCTTCTTGGACAAGCAGTTGACCGGAAAATCTACCGGACAATTTCGGATATGGTAGAAAGCTATGAGGGAATTGTAGGAAGTCATGATCTGATCATTCATAGCTATGGGCCGACCCATCGAATGGCTACCATACATGCCGAGGTGCCAAGTGATATAAACTTTGAGAAAGCACATGATACCATTGATAAAATAGAACGGGATGTTCTGGAGAAGCTGGACATCTTTCTGGTAATCCATATGGATCCGATCGAGGTAAACAATAAGACCGTAGTAGAGAAAAAAGATATGGTGATGGGGATTATTGGAGAATTGGAACCGAAAGCGAGCATCCACGATTTTCGTCTTGTCAATGGGGAGTTTCATATCAATCTGATCTTCGATTTGGTTATTCCTTTTTCCTATTCCAAAGAGCAGGAACAGAATCTGCTTAAGAACATAGTTGAAAAAGTACGGCAACAGGATGCCCGCTATCAGTGCATCATTACATTGGAGAACAGCTATATAGCTGAGAAATAAAAATTGAAAATTAGATTCTACTCGGTAAGATTATAGCAAAACAAACCTGGAAGCCAATATCAATTTGACACTCTTACCGAGTAATGGTTTATGAGAAAATAAAGAGACAGTGGCAGAAAATGGGGATAAAAAAGGCATAAAAAAATTGAAAAAAGAATAAATTTGTACTTGATAAATATTGTACAATGGGTTATAATATCATTCGTGGCTGCAATAAAGGTCAGCAAATAAATACAAGATGAATTATGGATTAGCCAATTCACTTGTCATATATTGGGCTATCGCCAAACGGTAAGGCACTGGACTCTGACTCCAGCATTTCAAGGTTCGAATCCTTGTAGCCCAGTTGTAAAAAAATGCGTTTCCAATGGAACGCATTTTTATTTGTTTACATCTATTGGTGTGAAAGCCTTGATTTATAAGGGATTCAGAGCTTTGTCATGGTAATGTTAAGGACAAGGTTTTTGATGGTTTTATAAAGAATTTAACGAGGAATCCTTTTCATCGTAAATGGCTCATCGTTGGTAATCGTTGAGTAAAACAGGGGTTTGTTGGTGTGTACTGTCACTTTTTTGTCACCTACCAGTGTTTGTTGGAGATCCCTTTCTAAAATTCTTTCTAAAATAAATATAAAATTTTGTAGTGATACTTGTGATTTTTTGAATTTAATGTTATAGTTTGTATACAGGAAAGAGAACTAAGCATACTATTAGGTATATCAATATAAATGGAGGTATACCATTGAAAAAGGGGTGGATAGACATGTATGCTATAATGGAACGAGAAAGCAAAAAAACAAAACCTAATGGCTATCCTACTAGAAGGGGAAAAGCTTTCTATTTATCGCAACACATAAACAATGAATCTGATTCGAAAGTTATTATTGCAAGGCAGGTGGCTAATTTTATCAGCGATGATATGAGAAAAATGGCAAGTATAATGAGCAATAATATTATTGAGGGTTTAAAAAATGGAGGAAGATAAAAAGAAAAAAGGTACAAAGTAAGAAGTGACAGAAAATGATTTTGCGGATTTGGATGACCTATTAGAGAATGTTCCACTGGAAACAAGATCCGAAGTGAAGAAAATGATAAGCATGTCATGGCAGATGGGACGTGTTATTTCTCCCGAAACCGAATTAATGAACAAAATGACTTCCGAACACATTTCAACGTTTCTTGCCTCTCAAGATACTGCAATGCAAAAACAGTTTCAGGAGAGCAGAGAGAATAGAATATTTATTTTCGGAGTATTTGTATTATCATTAATATTTATTGTGGTGTTGATTATATTGTTAAGTAACAAGCCAGATATTATGGAGAAGGTCCTTTTTACACTTGGTGGATTGGTAACTGGTGCATTCGGTGGATATGGTTATGGAAAATCTAAAAATAATGAATAATAATTACATAAGAGCATCCTTCGGGGTGCTTTTTTTAGCGTAATTCTGTGGCAGCTACCCATTTGTTGTGATACAGGAACTTCCTTTTGACAGTAAGGCAGACGACATAATCCTGATTCATTAAGTCTTTCCACGCTTTTGACTTTTTTAGGAGGCCCTTTTATCTTCCATACCGGGGACGAGCTACTACTAACATTTGTTAAAAAGGGTGTTTCTGATATTTTTTCGGGGAGCACCCTATTTGTTTTTTGAGAGTTCTGGCAAAATTGCTATAATCGTTAAAACCGGATAAACGACAAGTGTCGTTGAGGGAATAACCATTTGCAAGATATTTTTTTGCTAAAACAATTCTTTTATAGATAATATATTGCTGTAATGGAACACCGGTCACATTTTTAAAGCATCGGCTGATATAAGTAGAATTATGATGGATATGTTCGGATAAGTCACCCATACATATAGGTTCAGCCAAATGTTCGTCTATATATTGCATCGTCTTATTTACAATAGGTGGCATGATATTCATGGTGGGAATTTGAGTTTGTTTATGGAATAAATTATTAACTGTTACAAGTATCTGGTATAAGTAGCTGCGGGCCATGATATCATATCCGTAAATTGAAGAATCTATCAGATACTCCAGTTTATGTACTAAAAGAATCAATTCATTAATTTGGCACTCATTTAGAATGATCAGATTACTTTCACCGAAGGGTCTATCAAAAAAACATCTGCTAAGATCGGTCTGTTCTGTCGAAAACTCATTCAGCAAGGAGGTGCGAATATTAATGGAAATTCGTTCGTACACTTTTAGATTGAAGCATTCAACCCTGTGCAACTCACTGGGGCGAATATTAAAAAGAGATCCTCTTTTTAAGTGATAACAATTTTGTTCAATATAGTAGTTTGCATCTCCTTCTAAAAATAAATATATTTCAAATCCATCATGATAATGGTACTGGCTGGTAAAGTTTACGCCAATTTTATGATGACAAATCACATCTGCATTAAGCGCCTCGAAAAAATTTTCTCTTTTCGTCATTCGTCCCCCTCCAATATAAAATGGTTTTCATTTATATATTCACTACATATTAAATTGCGGATAGACTGGAGTTTCAGCAAAACGTAGTAGAGTTAAATTAACTGGTCCAAAATATTGTTAAAAAAAACGAACAGAAAGTCGTATAACGCATAAAAGAGGTGGATATTTGCATATAAAATGTCTCAATTTAATTGTATACTAGTATATAACTAATAACAATATAAAAAATGTATAAAAATTAAGCATTCATATTAATTACATAAGGAGGCATTGGGTTGGCGAATAAGAGCAATTCACAGGAGTCAGTACGTGTAATTCCTTTAATAAAGCAAGCTACAAAGTTATTGAATTATGCAAAAATAAAAACAAAAAAATGTGGAATTTTAGATGGCTTTATATAATGATTTTACCGGTTATTATATATTATATTATTTTTAAGTATTTACCGATGTATGGTATTGTTATCGCATTTAAAGATTACAACGTTTTCAAGGGAATCTCTGATAGCCCGTGGATTGGCCTTGATATATTTAAAAAGGTGTTTTCAGATAGAAATTTATGGAACGCTATTCGTAATACATTAACTTTAAATTTGGCAACCTTATTGGTCAATTTCCCATTAACAATTATTGTTTCCCTTATGTTGAATGAAATAAGGCTGGCTAAATTTAAAAAGGTGGTACAATCGATTCTTTATCTCCCACATTTTATATCTTGGGTTGTTGTAGCCAGTATTGCAACCAATATGTTTAACCAGAGAGATGGAACAATCAATCAAATACTTAATTCAATTGGTGTCTCCAGTATCCCTTTTTTAAGTAATAATAATTGGTGGGTATTTACTTATATTATAACGAATGTATGGAAGGAAATTGGCTGGGGAACTATTATCTATCTGGCAGCCTTGACCGGAG
Source organism: Lachnospiraceae bacterium (assembly GCA_003519685.1). Lineage (GTDB taxonomy): Bacteria > Bacillota > Clostridia > Lachnospirales > Lachnospiraceae > Mobilitalea. The sequence continues at coordinate 6,977 of DOWG01000218.1, read as the reverse complement.
TGGATGAATCCTTGTATGAAGCGGCTTACCTTGATGGGGCAACAAAATTCCAGAGATTAATCTATGTAACGTTGCCATCCATTAAGCCGGTTATTGTCACAATGCTACTTCTTCAGATATCAAAGATGATGAGTATAGGCTTAGATGCACCCTTACTTTTGGGGAATGACAAGGTAATGGGGGTATCACAGGTTAATCAGTACATACATATATCGAATTGGCATTGAAAATGCCAGGTATAGTGAATCTACGGCAATTGGATTGTTTCAGTCATTGATAAACATTTTGATCTTATTCTTAGCTGACAGGTTTGCAAAAGCGATTGGCGAAGAAGGAATATTGTAGACTGGGGGAATTATGATATGAAAAGACAGAAAATAATATCTAAATTTAATAATATAACAGTTGTCTAACGGAAGTGACCTTCACTACCATAAATAGTGCAGGTCATTTCTAACTTAGGCAAAAGGAGGACAGGAAAATGAATATGATAGATGGAATGAATTATGCACCGAAAGGAAAACCTCTTCCGGTAGTGAAAGAAGGGGAGTTTTGTATCGCTGCAATTGCCCTTGATCATGGACATATTTATGGAATGTGTAATGGTCTGACAGAAGCCGGTGCAAAACTTAAGTGGGTTTATGATCCGGACCAGGAGAAGGTAAAGAAATTTGTTAATACTTTCCCTGGAACAAAGATAGCCTCCAGCGAGGAGAAAATATTAAATGATCCGGAGGTCAAGCTGATTTGTGGTGCTGCCGTAACCAGTAAACGTTGTGATCTGGGGTTACGGGTAATGGCTGCAGGAAAAGACTACTTTACAGATAAGGCACCTCTTACCACCCTGGTTCAGTTAGAGTCTGCTAAAGAGATGGTAAAGAAAACAGGCAAAAAATATATGGTGTATTATAGTGAACGACTTCATGTGGAATCTGCTGTTTTTGCAGGACAGCTTATTGAAGAGGGAGCCATAGGAAGAGTTATTCAGGTCCTTGGAATGGGACCTCACAGATTAAATGCACCAAGCCGCCCAGATTGGTTTTTTAAGAAGGATCAATATGGTGGAATCCTCTGCGACATAGGCAGTCATCAAATTGAACAATTCCTATTTTACACTGGTGTTAAGGATGCAACTGTTGTGAAGAGTCAGATTGCTAACTATAATCATTTGTTGCACTCTGTGATATCTACCCTGAAAAAGCAGAAGCTGTAAAAAAGAAATTTAATTTGGATTGTAAGATCTTCGATGACCACAAGAAAATGTTAGAATCCAATCTTACAATTGATGTCGTACATGTATGTACGCCCCCCTATGTTCATGCTGAAATTGCCATTAATTCTATGAATGCAGGGAAAAACGTTATTGTAGAAAAACCGATGGCAACCTGTCTGGCAGAATGCGATGAAATGCTGAAAGCTGAAAAAAGAAATAAGGTTGTGATGTCATGTATATCGCAAAATCGTTTCAGAAATTCCATACATAAATTAAAAAAGGTTGCAGACAGTGGGGTGGCAGGAAAGATCTGTTGCGCTCATGTCAATTCCTATTGGTGGCGTGGTCATTGCTACTATGATTTATGGTGGCGCGGTTTATGGGAGAAGGAAGGCGGGGGCCCGACGTTAAATCATGCAGTTCATCATATTGATATGATTAACTGGATTGAGGGTTCCCTTCCGGATGAAGTTATATCCATGCTTACCAATGTTATGCATGACAATTCCGAGGTTGAGGATTTGTCCATGGCATTACTTCGCTATCAGGATGGCAGTATGGCACAGGTTACGAGTTCTGTTGTACATCATGGTGAAGAACAGGGAATTGAGCTACAGTGTTCCAATGCTAAAATAGCAGCACCCTGGGATATTAAGGCAGAAGTAACCAAATTGAATGGTTTCCCTGTACAAGGCGGAAATAAAGAACTAATAGATAAGATAACCGAATTTTATCAGTCAATTCCTGACTTGAAATATGAGGGTCATACCGGACAGATTGATAATGTTCTGACTGCGTTAGAAAATGAAACAAGACCGATGGTAACCGGTATCGACGGTCGTAAAACGATTGAGCTGATCACTGCTATTTATAAAGCCGGATTTAGGAAAGAGGTTGTTAAGCTCCCGTTAGCCAAGGACGACGAATATTATACCTTTAATGGTTTTTTAAAGAATGCGGTCCATTTTTATAAGAAAAGTACCACTATTGAAAATTTCGCGGCAGATGAGATTACGGTTGGAAATTATAAATAAGAGGAAAAGGTTTCCTTATGATTTGAACATGATTGGCATTGTGATTATCAGTTTTCTCCTTCCTGTTTTGACAGTCCTTAGAACTAAATTACTTCAATTGAAAATCAGGATTTATTAGGAGGCTATTGCATATTATCATAAAATAAGATAAAGTATATTAAGCTTCACTTAATACAAAAAACAAACGACGGAGAAATGAAATGAAAGAAAAAAACCGAAGAATAATAATGACGATTTTTGGTGTTCTGGTTTCAGGTTTTAGCGTGGGAATGTTTAATTTTTCGGCTTTCGGAATGGATCCATTCCAAGTATTTGCACATGGTGTGTGGAATCATGTGCCGATCGGGTTTGGAACGTTTTATGCTATTCTAAACATTATTATGTTAATCTTTATCTTTTTTATTGATCGACATAAGATCGGTCTGGGTACGTTAATAAATATTTTTTTACTTGGATATGTAGTGGAGTTTTCATCATGGCTATTTGAAACGAGAATCCCTAATCCAACAATTAGCATTCGAATCCTATTTTTAATCGTTGGAATTATCATTCTTTGTTTTGGTTCTTCCTTGTATTTTATTGGTGATTTGGGTGTATCTGCGTATGATGCGGTAGCACTTATTTTGTCCGAAAAGAAGAACGCTCGTTTTCTATATTGTAGAATTGGCTCAGACCTCATTTGTACAATCATTGGTTTTGTGCTTGGTGCTACGGTTGGTGTAGGTACAATCGTTACTGCGTTTTTTATGGGTCCAATGATTGCTTTTTTTAATAATAAGATATCGATACCATTGCGATATGGTAAAAAGAAATCACTATAGGAGGATAATACGACATGCAGAATGAAAGAAATGTTTCCTTAACAAGGAAATTAGAATTTGTTTTAAAACAGGCAATGGAAGAGAAATACATACCCGGAGCCAATGTAATGGTGCTTAAGGACGGGAAGGAAGTAGCCTATTGTGAAGCCGGCTATGCGGATGTTGAGAATAAGGTTTCGATTCGCAAAGATACAATTTTTCGTATGTATTCTATGAGCAAGCCGATTACCGGTGCGGCTGTGATGATATTAATGGAGCGAGGGTTGATCGATTTGGCGGATCCGGTATCGAAGTATCTGCCGGGATTTGTAAATCAGAAGGTAGCCACTGACCAAGGCATTGTTCCGGTGAAAAGGGATATGATGCTGAAAGATTTATTATCAATGACTTCCGGGTTACCTTATCCGGATTCTTCTCATCTGGCCGGAAAGGAAGCAGAAGAGGTATTTCGAACGGTTGACGAAAAGTTATACAGGGAAGATGCGATGTCAACCCAGGCAATCGTAAATGCGCTTGGAAGATGCAATCTGCATTTTCAGCCCGGAGAGCATTGGATGTACGGCACTTCGGCAGATGTCTTAGGAGCTGTCGTAGAAGTAGTAAGCGGAATGAGATTTGGCGCATTTCTGAAACAGGAAATATTTGATCCTCTTACTATGAAGGATACCGGTTTTTATGTGCCGGAAGATAAGCAGGACCGGTTTGCTAAGCTATATGAGAATGTGGATGGGAATTTTTTGGAGAGCCCGACGAATAACCTGGGAATCCAATACCAGATGAAGCAGCCGCCTGCATTTGAGTCCGGTGGTGCAGGACTGGCCTCTACCATTTGGGACTATTCCAGATTTGCTGCCATGCTCTTAAATCATGGAGAATTTGAAGGTGCAAGAATTCTATCTCCGAAGTCGGTTGAGTTTTTTACCAATGGAGAATTAATGCCCTGGCAGCAGGACGATATGTGGAGAAGCTGGGAAGCCCTGTCCGGCTACACCTATGGGAATTTAATGCGTGTAATGAAAAATCCCGGAATGGCATTGGTGAATGGAACAAAAGGGGAATACGGATGGGACGGATGGCTTGGAACTTATTTTGGCAATTTCCCAGAGAGTAAGACTGCCATTTTATTAATGATACAGAAGAAAGATGCGGGAACCACTCCACTGACAAGAAAGCTAAGAAATATTGTAATGAGTGAGCTGTTTTAGGCGAGTGGGGCTTATCTTCATGTAATCAGCACCTGCAAAGAGATATTCAAAAGCTCTGCTATACAGGCCATAACAGCTCCTCTATTTTTTATAACTTTTACACTGTACAATATAATAAGATAAAAAACTTAAAGGAGGTTCCCATGCAGCAATATCAATTTGAAAAGATTTACTCCCAAATGGAAAAAGAATTCGGGAAACTAAAATCTGGAGAAGAAGAGGCTTACGCCATGATCCTGATGTCGTTGGAAAGTAATGTACTTAAGATTCATCGCAAATATCCTTCTTCCAATAGCAGAAGACTTAAAGAAGCGTTAGCTTTAACACTCTTTGATATCAAAGAACGATATACTGGTGAAAAGATTAATACCGATTCCTTTCGGGACAATAATAACGAACGTCTTGAGCAGGCTCTTCTTATGGCCTTCGACCCGTTTACAAACGAAGAAGTAAAGGAGGTCATCGCAAAGCAAACAACGATTGATTTATCAGATACAACACAGCTCCATGATTATTATGCCGAACCAATCCGCTGTCTTTTACGAATTAAAGAATCCGTAGACACATGGGAGAAACAAATGGGATCTAATGGATACTTCGATTTTATAGAGCAGTTTATGGGTGAGGAAATCCATGGAGATGAAATGAAGTTTTCTATTTTGGCATCTGTTCTGTAACTAAGAAGAGCCTACTTTATCAAAGGAGTAAGCTCTTTTTTTATATCTTTTTATCTTCTATTGACTGTGAATATATATCTATGACCAAAGCATCAAATTCTCGGCATCCGGTTGCCCGATAATGCGCTCTATGTTCTTTGAATTTCCAGAGGATAAGAACTGTCTGGAGATAAAGGATCAGTTCCAAGCTTTTTGTAAAATTATCTTCCGTACTTTGAACGGGAATCCAGATATTTACTAATGAAGCATTCTATGAAATGCTTTATAATGGATTTGTACGTGCCAGGAAAGGGAAGTTACTATTCACACCGACATATATACCATGTTATGATTTCGACAAATGCAAAATACTCCTTATCGGATATCATTTGCCGAAATCATATTATAGACTTTATTGGGGTGTGAACAGTAACGAAGGGAACCCCTTTTCAGCACAGGCACGAGGGAACCCGTACATCAGCTGTTACATACAAGGAGTGACTTGAATGAAGAAAAAACGTCTGTTTTTTTCATTACTTACCATGAGTATAGCGATCTCAGCTATATTTTTTACGAAAGAAATCTACAATGTTCAAGCTGCAAGTTATATCCGTTTCAATGATAGCAAGGTGGAATTGGAGATTGGACATTATAAAACACTTCGGATTAAAGGAACTACAAAGAAAGCGACATGGTCATCCAGTAATCCCAAGGTAGCTACTGTTTCCAGCGGAGGAAAAGTAACTGCCCAGGCATCCGGTACTACGACAATCACTGCCAATGTTTCCGGTAGAAAATTAACCTGCAAGGTTTCGGTATACCAGATTTATAAAAAGGAGCTAACCTTAGCACCTGGAAACTCCTATACACCAAAGATCTGGGGACCGGTTCGTAAGGTAGAATGGTCTTCCGATAATCAGTCCGTTGCTACCGTATCGGATAACGGTGTCATTACTGCCCAGGCATCGGGTAATGCTACGATTACCGCAGTCGTAAATGGCAGCAAAGAATTAACGAGTAAGGTTACGGTAGTTAGCATGAATCAGGAATCCGTTGTACTGGAAGTCGGTGATTGGTATGGTCACTTAAAGACATTGAAAGTGGAAGGTACCAATAGTAAGATTACATGGACAACCAGTAACAAATCGGTTGCTGTTGTTTCAAGCAAGGGAAGAGTCGAAGCGAAAGGTCCTGGTACAGCAACCATTACGGCTTCCGTTGGCGATGCTAAATTAACCTGTAAGGTCAAAGTTCTTAAAGTAAATGCCAAAGAATTTACCTTAGCGAAGGGTGAAACGAAGAAACTTAAGATTGATGGAACAACGAGTGAGATTACTTGGCATTCCAATCATAAATCCGTAGCAACCGTTTCCGAGGATGGCACCGTTACAGCGGTAGACAAAGGGGATGCTATCATCATGATCTATGTTGATGGAAGACGGATTAACGCCAGGGTTACCGTTAAATAGCAGGGGAACCGATCTGCTCTGCGAAATATGAAATATAAAAATAGCGCCTTACTTTTACCAGAGTAGGGGCGCTATTTTTATCGTATAAATTGCAAACTCTTTGTTATGTCACGAGTTTTTTCCAGGGTTACTGTTCACACCCTAGGTAAAGTCTATCCTATGATTCGACAAATGATATCCGATAAGGAGTATTTGCGAAAGCGTCTCCGATTCGAATNNATTTGTCGAAATCATAACATAGTATACATGATGGGGTGTGAACAGTAACTTTCCAGGTACAATAAAGCCGATAAAGTTTTTCGGGTCTATTGATAAAACATATTAAGAAAGCTATAATTAAGGAGCATATAAAATAACTGGGGTTAATCGTATTATTTGAAGTATACCATTAAAATAACTGTTTGGCGGGAAGCTCCCGGAAAGGCTTAAGGGTATTATGCATAGAAAATTTATGGATATGATGGAGGAATGTCCGATTATCGCAGCGGTTAAAGATATGGAGGGCCTAAGCAGATGCTTGGAATCGGACAGCAATATTATATTTGTATTATTCGGAGATATCTGTACGATATCACAGAT
>DOWG01000001.1:582-4047 GCA_003519685.1 Lachnospiraceae bacterium | reverse complement strand
AAATAAAACCTTATATCCGAATCAGTAATTCGGTTGGAGGCTGGGAAACGATAGTAAGTTTTTTGGCTTGACGGCTTAAAATACATAATTACAATCCTCCTGGATGATGAGAGTATTATAATGAATGAAGTAAAAATAAAAATATGATGTATGATAGTATTGTTCGCCATTCAATAAATTATATACTGGTAATTATAATATGAGTGTCAAAAGTCAATTTAAGAATGATACTCAAATCAAATATATAGGAAAAATTTTTGTTCGCAACACGCTCGCGTTCTACAAACTTGCCATACGCAAAAAGCAGCGTAGAAATGAGGTTAAAAATGATTTCACTTAAAATACCTGAGGTCAAGATATTTATGGCGAAGCTTTTGACGCAAAATGTATTTGACACATTCCTTTTAAAGGAGATGGAGCTTGCGACATTTACAAGCTTCACGATTTCCGGGCAGTTTCATGAAGCGTTCTTTACGCAGGAGGAGCTGGAAGAGCGGGGAGAAAACCGATCCATCCTGTGGAGTGATGTCCGGGCAATTGCCTTCGCCATGATCAAAGGGAACAAGACGCCTCTGACTTTAAAAATCGTATTTCAGTTGCCGAAGGAACAAACCGGACAAATGGTGGAAAGGCTTGCCGGGCGGTTACGTCCGGAAGAGATCGGCGGCCTCTATATGAATGTCCGATTTGAGAAGGACGAGCTCCATATTATCACAGGTACTGCGATGAAGACATTTACCATGGATAAGACTCTGGAGCGGGAGTGGGATAAAGAGGTGAGGAATATCCTTCGGCAGCAGGGAATTCTATTCGAAGAGTAATGGTATGGAGAAAATGCATGTATAAAGATATTTCTTGTTAGCACTCTGAATGAATGAGTGCTAATTTTTTCTTGACATTTATATTTTACCGTATTATGATATCCATTGAAGACAATTAATACAGCGATAAGTGGATTCGTAGTTACTATTCACACCTGTCATGTATACCATGTTATGATTNNACCGACGAATGCAAATACTCCTTATCGGATATCATTTGCCGAAATCATATCATAGACTTTGCCCGGGGTGTGAACAGTAACAATCATATGCTTCACTTATCATAACTAGCAAGGCAGGCAGGAAAATAGAAACTGTTCCTGCTATGAAATAATACAAGAAAAAGAAAAAGGAGTGTAAGTATGAGTACAGAACGTGGTAATTTATCCATTAATTCCGAGAACATATTTCCGATTATTAAGAAGTGGTTATATTCTGACCATGACATTTTCATGAGAGAATTAATCTCCAACGGTTGTGATGCAATTACAAAGCTGAAGAAACTGGAGATTATGGGAGAGGTGGACCTACCGGAGGACAATAAGTTTAAAATAACCGTAACGGTTAATTCGGAGGAAAAAACGATCAAATTTGCCGATAATGGTATTGGTATGACGGCGGAGGAAGTAAAAGAGTATATTAATCAGATCGCTTTTTCGGGAGCACAGAAATTCCTGGAGCAGTATAAGGATAAAACAAATGAGGATCAGATTATCGGACACTTTGGATTAGGGTTCTATTCCGCTTTCATGGTAGCCGATAAGGTAGCAATTGATACACTTTCCTGGCAGAAGGATGCAGTTCCGGTCCATTGGGAGTCCGAAGGCGGTACGGAATTTACAATGGATGAAGGTGAAAAGGCAGATCGCGGTACGGAGATTACCTTATATCTGAATGAGGATAGCTATGAATTCTCTAACGAATATCGTGCGAAGGAAGTAATAGAAAAGTATTGCTCCTTCATGCCGGTAGAGATCTATTTTGAAAATGCAAATGCACCGGTGGAAGAGAAGNNGGAAGAGAAGGAAGAGAAGGTTATTGATGCATCCGTAGATGAGAATGGCAAGGCTACGGAGGACAGCAAGGAAGAGAAGAAAAAGGAAGAGGAGAAAAAGCCGGAACCGATCAACGATACGAATCCGCTTTGGATGAAGCATCCAAACGATTGCACGGAGGAAGAATACAAGGAATTTTACCGTAAAGTGTTCCACGACTTTAAGGAGCCGTTATTCTGGATTCATTTGAACATGGATTACCCGTTCAACCTAAAGGGGATCCTGTATTTCCCGAAAATCAATACCGAATATGATTCTCTGGAAGGATTAATTAAACTCTACAGTAACCAGGTGTTTATTGCGGACAACATTAAGGAAGTAATTCCGGAGTTCTTAATGTTGTTAAAGGGTGTTATCGATTGCCCCGATCTGCCGCTTAACGTTTCCCGAAGCGCATTGCAGAACGACGGCTTTGTTAAGAAGATCTCGGATTATATCACGAAGAAGGTAGCAGATAAGCTATCCGGCATGTATAAGGTAGAAAGAGAGAGCTACGAGAAATTCTGGGATGATATCAGTCCATTTATCAAATTTGGCTGCTTAAAGGACGATAAATTCCGGGAGAAGATGAAGGATTATATTATCTTTAAGAACTTAGAAGGAAAATATATTACTCTGCCGGAGTATGTGGAAAAGAGAAAGGCTGCTGAGGAAGGCGAGAGTAAGAAAGCAGCGGACGGCGAGGCTACAGACAAAGAAACCAAGGAAGCAGAGGAAACAGAGGTATCTGAGGAGAAGAAGGAAACGCAGGATACGGATGCTTCGGAACCGGATAAGAAATGCGAATGCGGCGATGATCATAAAGAGGATAAGAAATGCGAATGCGGCAATGATCATAAAGAGGATGAGAAATGCGAATGCGACCATGATCACGAGCAGGATTCCAGTACAGAGGATGAGGAAGCAAAGAAAACAATCGTTTACTATGTAACGGATGAGAAGCAGCAGAGTCAATACATTAATATGTTTAAGGAAGCAGGAATTGATGCTTTCATCTTAACCCATAATATCGATCAGCCGTTTATTACGCAAATGGAGTACCAGGATCAAACAATTAAATTCCAGCGGATTGACGCAGATATTACAGATAACTTTAAAGAAGAGACAGAGAAGAAGGATCAGAAGACCTTAACAAAAAACTCAGAGTCTATGGCAAAGCTATTCCAGAAGGTTCTGGGTAAGGAGAAACTTGAGATTAAGGTGGAAAAGCTGAAGAATGAGAAAATCTCCTCCGTTATGACTTTATCTGAGGAAAGCCGCAGAATGCAGGATATGATGCGTATGTATAATATGAGCGGCATGGATCCGAACATGCCCGGTAACAATGAAACCCTTGTGCTGAATGCAAATAATAAATTGGTTCAATATATTATTGAGAATGAGAAATCGGAGCATACGCCTATGATATGCGAGCAGCTCTATGATCTGGCTATGCTCAGTCATAAACCACTTGAACCGGAAGCAATGACCAGATTTATTCAGAGAAGCAATGAGATCATGATGCTCCTTGCAAAATAGGCACGTTCCGTAAAGTAACGAAATAGTAAACCAATAGTTACTATTCACACCCGACATGTATACCATGTTAT
>DOWG01000001.1:0-563 GCA_003519685.1 Lachnospiraceae bacterium | reverse complement strand
TTTATTATATTATAGACTTTGCTAGGGGTGTGAACAGTAACAACCAATATGATGTACGAAAGGCTGCCATGAACATTACACTAGGCCTATAGGTAAGTTCATGGCAGCCTTTTTTTGTTGTATAGGAAATTGCCAAGGCAAACTCTTTGTTACAAAAATAAAACATATATAAAAAGTATTATAATTTTATAATTCCCTTGCAATCCGACTGATATATGTTATTATATAGTAATCAAAACCATATAATGTAGTGCACATATATTGTAAAATAATAACGTTTACAACGTATGGTAATATTATAAATTATATCCAAGTAAATAAATGAAAATTGCAGTTAGAAACGTAATATTATACTACTTTTATCCCTATTTTGGCGCAGCTTTTTGCGCATAATCGGAAAGGAAATTCATTAATAAGTAGGAACGGGTAAGTCTGAGCCAGAATAAAAATATAATATTCATGGTATTCATCAACTGCGGATTTCAACAAATTATCAGCTTTCTAAGTTAACTGCAAAATTTCAGTAAATAATAATAATATATAAAAGCGTAATGAGGAAATGC
>DOWG01000148.1:11753-12819 GCA_003519685.1 Lachnospiraceae bacterium | reverse complement strand
TGCCTTATATAACTCCAAAGCTCCGTAATGAAAGCCACAGGCATCTGCCATTCGGTCCAATCGAAGAACTGCCTGTTCATTCTTTATTTTTTTCACCGGCTTTTTATCCATTGCGATAAATGACATACAATTCGTCCCTTTATGAAAAAGAGAAGCCGGAAGATAAATAAATGCATCCTCCCGATTATAGATAGCCGCATGCAAAGCATGACTCGGTTTGATTTCCTTATCCTTTGATGGAGCGGGGTATGGATAATAATTTCCGCAAACTCCATTCACCATAATTTTCAGATCCGGTATACGGGGAGTTGATACAATACAGGCAATATGCAGATAGGAATCCGTTATATCCTCCATTTCAAAATAGACCGAATATTTATATTCCATGTATTCGCCATCCGGATCTGCTTCCGAAGCATGAAAAGAAGGCCATCCCGCAACGGTTTTATCTTTCACCTTAAAATCTTTTGACGGCATTGGATTACGGAAAGTATCGATTAATTGATCCATATCTTCGATTTTCCATATTAGATTATTATTTTTTCTATATTCCTCCATAGAACCCCCATACCTTGTAAAATTCTCTGTGCCTTTGGTAACTAACGAAGTGTTATATAATTATTTGAAACAAAATTTTCAATCGATATTGTCTTACCGGTAATGCTTCCACTGTCTGAAGTAATTTGAATGTTCCTTTCTTCTCCCGGGAGCAAACAAAAGTAATTATTATCAAAATAAAGAAAATCTTTTTGCGGCAGGGAACCATTGTCCGTCAGAAACAGGAACAGTGCTGCATTATTCCCCTGATTGTATATCTTTACTCCATTGCTCTGCTGCCAAATATTAAGCACAGGAGCGTCCATATGAAATACCGAACCCAAATCTTTTCCCTTGGTAAATAAATATTCATTTTCTGCAACACATTCGTTTGTATCATCATTTGAGTTATACAGCTTCAAACGCAGTAAAAACAATTCCGATTTAATATCCTTAAGATCCTGATTGATTGTTATAACCGATTTTGTGCTATTTTCAGGCAAAGCGCAGGTTTGCCTTTCAAAAAAGA
>DOWG01000148.1:5420-11567 GCA_003519685.1 Lachnospiraceae bacterium | reverse complement strand
ATTGCATATTTTAATCCCTCATATTGCATATACTGACTGGCAGTTCGGATTTGATCTATAGCATCTAGTCCTCCGAACATCTCTTGCACTAATGGCTCATTCGTCCACCATGCACCTCGGTGAAAGTAGATTTCGTTCTCCTTGCTCGCCGGCAGCAAGTGTTCTTTTGCTATTGTCTTCTCCAGCGTATTTTTATTGGTCATGCCTTCAACACCAAATTCACTATGCAATAAAGAGGTTCCCATATTATATAGTTCACAATGTTTTTGCAGCCCTTGGTGTTCCCATGGACCATGAACATCCCACAGCATATCCGGTTGCTCCATAATATTTTTGACCGAATTGTTAAATACTCCACCGGAAGGAGAGGACGGAAGCCATCTTCGTTGCGGGTCAAGGCGTTCCACTACTTCCTTTAATTTACGAATCAATAGGTCCGAATTATCCACCGGGTTACCTTCCCAGTCCGAGAGTTCATTCCCTCCACACCATATCGCTAATGCAGTATGGTTTCGTTTCCGCTTAACGATAATTTCCGCCTGTGCTGCTAACCTATGAATAAAACTCGGATCTTCCGGAGGCTTATTATCAATTCCGGAACTTGACTGAATAAATTCTTGCCAGATTAAAATACCATTCTCTGCACAAGCTTCATAGAATGCATCCTTTTCAATCAGACCGCCGCCCCAGACACGAAACATTATGGTATGCGCATTTTTGGCTAGTTTTATGAGTCGATTCAATTTTTCAGGGCGTTCAACGCCATACATGGCATCGATGGGAACCCAATTGTAGCCATTGATGTATATTTTTCTTCCATTTACTTTAAGGACAAATGGTGTAGCATTCGGATTGCAACGTTCATTTTTCTCAAACGTAATTTCTCGAATACCGTATTTCAATTCTTTTTTATCCGAAGGCTCTCCTGCTCTATCTTTTAAAACAAACGTAACATGATATTGGTAAGGCTCTCCATAACCATTTGGCTGCCAAAGCTTTGGATGATCCATAGCCAGTATTAGTTTTGCTTTCCTTCTATGGATTTTACCTGTAACCGTTTGCTCCTGTACCTTCATGACTATTTCACAGCCATCTTCCGCCTCTGCCTCCACCTCAGCTGTCAAAGCAGCATTGGTATAATCCGTATTTAACTTGGCACTTAAATATACCTCCTGCAGTACTGCCTGTCCTGTTATCTTTAAGTAAACCGAATCCCAGATACCTTGGTGGATCATGCGCGGGCAAAAATCCCACCAATAGTTCATTCGTGTTTTATGCGTTCTAACTAAGGAGGTCTTACCAACCTGGGGCTGTTCAAAAGGAGCCGGATCAATTACCACGGACAAAAGATTGTCTTCATGATACAACAGCATATCCGTTACATCCACTTCCCAGGGTATAAACTCTCCTTCCTGCTTTCCCAGAGGTTTGCCGTTCAGGAAAATTGATGCAGAATAATCGATTCCCTCAAAGCAAAGGGTTATTTTTTTGCCGGATAGTTTCTCAGGAACTGAAAAGCTCTTTTTGTATACCCAAGTTCTTTCCGGTACCCACTCCACCAATTTAGAATTTAGCTCATAATGGGGATCCGGTACCTTTCCTGCCTGCCATAGATCATGTAAAACAGATCCCGGTACCGTCGCTTTATACCACCAACGAACATCTTTTGTATTCGGTTTTTCTGAGTTACGCCATACCCAATCCAATCCGACAAACTCTTTAAACATCCAGTCATTTCCGTCTAAGTAGATTCTATTCATATGTAACCTCCCATAAATTCATGGTTTTTTATTAACCCTACGACATCCGCATTCCCAAAGCGTATAGGAAGCTGATTTTATGAGGGATAGCTCTGTTATAGCTCTGTTTATCTGCTGAACACTTTACCACCGATATATACTTGTTCCAGCGTAAAATCCGGTGTTACAATTAGTAAATCGGCCTTTTTACCAACGGCAATATCTCCCACTTCCTTCTCTGCATGAATCGCCTTGGCAGGAATTAACGAAGCACTAAGGATAGCTTTCTCTTTATTAACGCCAAATCGAATTACATTCTTAACTTCTTCAAATACATTTGTTGTTGAACCGGCAATTGTACCATTGGATAGGGTGGCTTTTCTATCCTTTACAAACACTTTCAGACCGCCCAATTCATATTCCCCGTTTCCTAAACCTGCCGCACTCATGGAATCCGACACAATAATAAGACGGTCTCCTATCAATTTAAACATCATTCGGATCACTGTGGGATGAATATGAATTCCATCACATATCATTTCCGCATTTACTGGATAATCACATGCTATACCAATAATTCCCGGATCCCTATGGTGGAGGCCATTCATAGCATTAAATATATGAGTAATATGCGTAGCTCCTGCTTTTACTGCCTCACTTGCCGTCTCATAGGTAGCGCTGGTATGAGCGAGGGATACCACCTTTGACTTACTGTTTTCTTTGATAAATTCCATGGAACCAGGTAAATTAGGATCAATATCTACCATTCTTACATGACCCCCCGATAAAGCATCCCAATGCGCAAAGGTTTTTTGATCCGGAGGTAGTAAATAATGCTCGTCATGACAGCCTTTCCGGTCAGCACCCAAGAAAGGACCTTCCATGTTTATTCCAAGAATACGACTTCCTGGATGATTTGTCTCAATTGCCTGACGAATATTTCTCATGATATTTTCGGTTGTCTCATATTTCATTGTCATTGATGTTGCCAAAATGGAAGTTACTCCGGTTTCTGCATAGGACAAACGCAGTTTTGCCATTTCATCCGGAGTCGCTGTTGAAAAATCAAGGCCTTCTCGTCCGTGGGAATGCAAATCAATAAATCCCGGTAAAAGCATCTTTCCGTTTAAATCAACGGTTTCATCCCCTTCCAGATTATCACCTATCTCTGTAATAACATCTCCTTTTACTTTTACATCCAACCTTTGAAAACCCTTATTGTAGAATACATCTGCGTTCTTGAAAATCAAATCTGATTCCTCCTTTAATAATTATTATGATAAATGCTACCAAATCTTTTCCTTTATTAATTTAGGGAGCAGGCAGCAACTATTGTTCTTCAACCACTGCATCCAATGCTGTGTACATAAACCATAATTTTCTCCTGTTAAGGTGATCAGTTCTTTACAGGCAGATGCAGAAACCGGCAGGGAATCGATGGATAACATTTGTATCAGACCTTGGTATCCTTCTGCTGCTGCGCACCTGGCCATTGCTCGATAAATTGACAATAAAAGATATTGTAACCTTTCTGTTAGTAAAGAATGACAAGAATAATTCTGTAATACTTCCTCAAATTCTTCAAATTTGCTCAGTGTAATCAACATGGGAATAAATTCTTTATTACC
This sequence comes from Lachnospiraceae bacterium, assembly GCA_003519685.1. Taxonomy (GTDB): domain Bacteria; phylum Bacillota; class Clostridia; order Lachnospirales; family Lachnospiraceae; genus Mobilitalea. Next base: position 8,200 of record DOWG01000148.1, on the reverse strand, counting down.
GGTTCGTTCAGCGACATAAGGAAAAGCTTCTATGTAATGGTAAATTCCTTTTCTAATATCCACGTAGTCCCGCGCCCCATTTTTCAATCTATCCAAGATCAAAGCAAACGGTTCCATTATTTCCTGATTCGAAGACCATGCAAGCAAATTTAACTCATAAACCATTTCTGGCATTACTCCGTGGTCCGGCAATAATTGGGTACAGGTTGTACATCCTTTTCGTTCCGGAAGCCCTTTTGTACTTTTCAGTTCATGAAGAATAGATTGTATCATTATTTTAACACCCAAAGCATCCCCATGCCATAGCAAATATTTTGCAAGCCTTCTTACGTTAAGCGTCTCCTCTTTATTAAGGCAATCTGCAAATCTCTTTCTCAGTAAAGGTACGATTTTTTCCGAATCCGCAGTCATAATCTGCAAGGACCTTTCCGGTGTCGTTACCTTTTTTGTAAACTCTAGATCAACCCATTGCGTTCTGTCATGATAGGAAGCGCACCAAACGGCTTCTTTTAGGCTCATAGAGTGGTTTGGTAAAGTAAGCGGATCCCCGGTAGTTTCAATTATTAACCTACGAAGATTTCCCATATTAAGTGCAAGGAGGTCTTTCCTATTCTTTATTGCTTCTGATAATAGTATCCCGATAACCGTTCCCTGATGCATAAGATCCGGTTGCATTCGAATACTGGGAAATGCATTATGCGTACAGGAAATTGCTTTTCCTGCTATTACTATTCCGCCCATAATTTCACCGTTTTCCCCAACAGGCAGTAATGCTCTAAGAGGAATTTGTATCTCTATCTGCGGCGGTAGTACGCCTGCATAGACTAGATCAGCATTTACTTTCCCTTTGGGATCATAATTACTAAAGCAGGTATAAATTCCATCTTCATACGTACGATAGGTAACGATATCTTTAAGATTAATTACTTGTTTCCCTTGGATATGCCTTGACTCCCTTGGACTAACATAGGTTCCATGATCATACATCGTATTACCTCTTAACCTAGCTATACGAATAAACCTGGTATAATCGAAAGGATCCGAAACAATTAAGCTTGACGAAAAATTATTCTTATAATTTGCTGGTGAAGGATACTGTGCTAAGGAAGCCCAATAAGTCGCATAATCCCGTTCGGAACCATAGAAAGATTTTGCTCCGGCAAAGGAAGCGATATCCCCATCTCCTGTAGCATCTACGATATAACTACCTTTATAGCAGCAAAGCCCTTCCTCTGTGGCAGCTATGACTCCCGTTACCCTGCCGTACTTTTTCTTACGTAAAACTGCACAGGATATTGCATCGTATTCGATCGTAACCCCTGCATTCAAACATAGTTTTTCCAAAAGCATACTTTTCATGCCGGGATTCCAATCATCATATTTACTCCAGATACCGGTTTTCCTTTCTATGGAATAGTATTGATAGATTTCATCCAGCCTTTGATCAATCTCCTCAACATCCCGGTATCGATTTCCAAACCAATAGGTACTCACTCCGCCTACCGTAGACGTACCGCCCAATTCATGGTTCATTTCCAGCAGTATCGTTTTCAAACCATTCCTTGCCGCATGCAATGCAGCCATAGCTCCTGCTGTTCCGCCACCCACAACCACAACATCATAATGCTTTAGGGAACGAATGGATAGATCGGGCGCAGCAATCAAATCATACCCGCGCAGATTTAGCTCTGCATTATAGGCAACCGGCTCTTCTTCGATAGAGATTACCTCTTTTTTGCTCGGATAATAGGCTATCGGTTTACTATGATTACCTTCCGGTAATTTTGCCATTTCAATTCCTTTTTTATATTCTCTTTTGTAATTATAATCAGACGAATACATCGTTCCGGCAAAGCGACCCGGTTTTGCATTTTCAAATCCGGCTCTATTTTGTTTTAGCCAACGAAAAATTTCTAAGCAATGTTCTTTCCATAATACCAGTGATTTATCATTCCTATTGCCGTTTATTCTGATTTCTAATAAGCTGTGATGCTCCTCATAAGCTCCGGGAACAAGAGAAATCTCGTATTCGGTTCTTAACTTCGGATCCTGAATTAATTTCTTTTGACAGATCTTTGCACCATCTAGGATATGCATGTAGAAGCAATTGTTGTTTATGCTTGTTCGATTGGAATAGCCATCGATAATGTCACTGCATTTAATACCACAAATTCCCGCTTTGCTACCAATTCGTAAATAAGAATAATTTTCATATCTGACTATATCCAAAGGTGTCACTTGATATAGAATTTCTATACCATAGCGGTAACAGACTTCCTCCGCTTTTTTCTTAATACGGTCCGGATGAATCGGAACGCTCCATGCTCTATCGCAGATATCTTCCAGTAAAAATGTTTTTTTCGTTAACAGCAGAACCTTCTTATGGCATCTGGCTAGGTGAATACACGCTGCCAGTTCTTTTAATCCTCCCCCTAATACAATATAATCGGTAGTATGAATTATTGGTAAACTATGTATTGTATTCATATTTATAACCATACTCCTTTCAAAGGTTGAAAGGATAAAATTCTTTCAACCTTAACCTCGTTTCTGCGCGCCCTTTTACGTAACATGGAATTTAGCCTGGCAGTTCTTGCGCATCATGGAATTCTTGGATGCATACGGTCTAAGCTGATGTTATTATAAAAAATCATAGTATATCATATAATTTCATTATTTTTCACTTTTTTTCATTGTACTATATCTTACCTTACGTAATTTAATAAGTCAATATGTCTTAATACAATAATTATAATTTTCAGTTACTGTTCACACCCACC
>DOWG01000148.1:0-5363 GCA_003519685.1 Lachnospiraceae bacterium | reverse complement strand
AATCATAGGATAGACTTTACCCATGTGTGAACAGTAACAATTTTCACATACCAACCGATGAATATTACCATTATAGTATATCAATCGATGAATTTTCCCATCATTTACAAAAAAGAAATTATAATATATAATATATCTAGCGATAAACCTAATGGATGATTCTTGAATTATACAAGCACCATGTTAGATATAAATATTATTTTTTCTGGGAGGTTTTATATTAAATGATTCCGGCAATCCGTCAGCAAACAATTGTTAATTTATTATCCGAAAATGAAATCATGTATATGGATGATCTAATTAAGCAGCTCGATGTCTCTTCCTCAACCTTAAGAAGAGATTTGAGAGAATTAGAAAAGTCAGGAAAGATCAATATTCTTCACGGTGGCGGTGTTCAAATGAATCGAAAAAACGTCGAGTTAAGTATTGCTGCAAAATTAAATTTAAATAAAGACGCCAAAAATAAAATTGCTTTAAAAGCTTGTTCTTTTATCGAAGATAATGATGTTATCTTTATTGATCCATCAAGTACTACATTACAAATGATTCCTTATTTAGTCAACCGTAAAATCACTGTTGTAACAAATGGTTTTTATCATATCAGTCAGTTAGCAAGCCATCAGATCCCATGTATTATGATTGGGGGTAATATTAAACAAGCAACGAATTCCTGTATCGGGCCCTTAGCGGAATCAGCGTTAAGAGGTCTTAATTTTAATAAGTGTTTCCTTGGTTCGAATGGCTTTAGTATCAATTATGGAATAACCAATCATGATATAAATGAATTTACGATTAAGAAGATTGCCATGGAACAGTCCGTTAAACCTTATTTTTTATTAGATTCCAGTAAATACAATATTGTTACGATGATAAAAGTAGCTTCCTTAACGGATGCTGATATTATCACGGAAAAACGTATTCCAGAGCTTGATGAATATGAGAATATTATTGTAGCAGATACTATCTAACGTATCCGTGTGATTATTATCCAACCGAGACATGTTCTCACACGCTATTCTTTTAAGTTAGAGTAGAAAAACGGAGCTGAGCACTGCTGATTTCATTCGGTAGTGCAACAGCTCCTTTTGATATACTTTTTGATGTAAGTCAACTATCTTTGCACATATTCTTCCTTGCCACCGACAGCATTAATTTAATCCGGTTTAGCTGATTTACACTGGATATTCCCGGATCATAATCAATCGGAATAATATTCGCCTCCGGGTAGCGGTCCTTCAATGGCTTAAGCATTCCTTTCCCGGTGACATGATTTGGAAGACAGGCAAGCGGCTGTACACAGATGATATTGCTGGTTCCCTGCTCAATAAACTCTAGCATTTCTGCGGTAACAAGCCACCCTTCTCCGGTTTGGTTGCCGAGGGAAACAACCTCGGAAGCCATTTTGGCTAGTTCATCAATCGGCGTTGGCGGCAAAAAACGTCTACTTTTTTCTAGCTCACATGTAACCACCTTACGAAAACGCTGGATATAGGAGGCTGCTACTTTACCAAGCTCCCGTGTTAATTTCTTCCCGGCAAGATATCGGAATCGGAAGCGTGAATTAAAAGTAGAATATAAGAAATAATCCATAAGATCAGGTACAACGGCTTCGGCTCCTCCTTCTTCGATAATATTTACAATATCATTGTTTGCAGTAGGATGATATTTTACTAAGATCTCCCCTACAATCCCTACTCTTGGCTTTTCTAGCTCCTGCAATTCCAGATGATCAAACTCCCTAACGATTCCCCGGACAGTTTTGCGAAAGGCAGCCGGACTACCGCTTTTTACCGTCTCCTTCGCTATAGCATTCCATTTCTCATACAGCAAATCAGCGGATCCGGGGAATATTTCATAAGGTCTTGTCCGATATAAAACTTTCATAAATAAATCTCCGAGTACAATTGCCATGATACATCGGTTAATCAGTCCTAAGGATAATTTAAAGCCCGGCTGCTTTTCCAATCCCACCGTATTGGCAGAGATAATCGGAATCTTTGAAAAGCCAGCCTGCTGCAGCCCCAATTTCAGGAATGCGATATAGTTTGTTAACCGGCATCCGCCTCCGCTCTGGGTAATGATCACAGAGGTATGGTTAAGATCATACTTTCCCGATTTTAAGGCCTTAATGACTTGTCCAATCATAAGGATGGCAGGATAGCACGCATCATTATTTACATATTTTAAACCTTCATCAACCGCTGCCCGGTCCATTGCCGGCAATACTTCCAACCGATATCCACAGCTTCTTGCTGCCTCCTGAACCAGTTCAAAATGGATCGGAGCCATCTGTGGTGCCAGAATTGTATGGGTTTGTATCATTTTCTTTGTAAATATTGGTCTCTGATAAGGTTTCTTTTGAATTACCGGTGCATACTGCTTACGCTCCCTTTCCTCCATCGCAGCTTTTAAGGATCGAATTCTTATCTTTGCAGCGCCCAAATTATTACCCTCATCGATCTTCAGCATGGTATACATTTTCCCGGAGGCGGCAAGAATTTCTGCAATCTGATCCGTCGTTACTGCATCGAGACCGCAGCCGAAGGAATTCAGCTGGATAAACTCCAGACAGTTCTCCTTTGCTACCAGACTGGCGGCGCGGTATAACCTCGAGTTATATACCCATTGATCCACGGCTCTTAACGGATAAGTCAATGGGGTCAAATGCGCGACACTGTCCTCCGTAAGCACGGCAAGGCCATAGGAAACAATTAGATCTCCAATTCCATGGTTGATTTCCGGATCCACATGGTAGGGCTTTCCGCAAAGTACGATTCCTTTCTTCCCTTCCTTTTTCAGATAGGCTAAGGTCTCTTCCCCTTTCTTTTGTATATCCTTTTTATATTCTTCCCTTTCTTTCCATGCCGCAATCACTGCTCTTTTCGCTTCCTCATAGGTTACTCCAAAGGAAGCAAATTCTTCCGCCACCCTTTTAATAAGGATTTTCTTGTTGTCCAGGGAGAAAAATGGGGTTAGTATTGTTACCTGCTGTGATTTTAATGCGTCAATATTATGCCGGATGACCTCCGGATAAGAGGTAACGATCGGACAATTATAATGATTCGTTGCCTCCGGATATTCCTTTTTCTCATAAACAACGGAAGGATAAAAGATCGTCTTAATTCCACGGTCAACCAGGTTCAAAATATGTCCATGGCACAGCTTTGCCGGATAGCAGGCGGANNTCGGACGGGATAGTCTCCAAGCCCCGTTCGTAAATCTTTTTACTGGATGGGGAAGATAATAGAACCCGAAAGCCAAGATTGGTTAATAAGGTAAACCAGAATGGATAATTTTCGAACTGGTTCAGCACACGGGGGATACCGATCTCCCCTCTGGGTGCTTTCTCTGCCTTAAGTGGGGTATATTGAAAGGTTCTGGCATATTTGTAGGCAACTAAGTTTGGTACCTGCTCCCGGCTTTTTCTTTCCAGCCCCAGTCCCCTTTCACAGCGGTTTCCGGCAATAAAGGTCTCGCCGCTTGAGAAGCAATTCACCGTCAGCAGACACTGGTTCATGCACCTGCCGCAGCGCCGGTTCGTGGACTGCATGGTAAAATCGTCCAAAAGCTCTTTCGGTAAAAGAGAGGTTACTTCGCCCTCCTGATACCGATCCTTTGCAATTAATGCAGCGCCATACGCCCCCATCAGACCGGCAATCTCCGGCCGCAGTGCCTCCCTTCCGGTAATCTGTTCAAAGCAGCGAAGCACCGCATCATTATAGAAGGTACCTCCCTGAACGATAATATTTTTCCCAAGGTTTGCGGCATCCCGCAGCTTGATCACCTTATACAGGGCATTTTTAATTACCGAATAAGATAAGCCTGCGGATAGATCCGACAGATCTGCGCCTTCCTTCTGGGCCTGCTTTACTTTTGAATTCATAAAGACGGTGCATTTTGTACCAAGGTCTACCGGAGAGACCGAATACAGAGCTGCTTTTGCAAATTCCTCCACGGACAGCCCCAGAGACGCCGCAAACCCCTCAAGAAAGGAACCGCATCCGGAGGAGCAGGCTTCATTTAAAAGGACACTGTCGATCGTACCATTTTTTATCCGCATACATTTCATATCCTGCCCACCGATATCCAGGATAAAATCCACCTCAGGAAGAAAATACTTCGCCGCCGTATAATGCGCAACCGTCTCAATCTCTCCAATATCTACATGGAAGGCTGCCTTCATTAATGCCTCCCCGTAGCCGGTTACAGTAGCTTTGGAAAGGATCGCCGTCGGAGGCAGCTGCTCATACATATCCTGCAAAATACTTACCATCTTTTTCAGAGGATTTCCCTCATTGCTCCCGTAATAAGAATAGAGCAGTTCTCCATTCTCTCCGATCAGAGCTGCCTTGGTTGTGGTGGAACCGGCATCAATACCGAGGAATGTTTTCCCCATGTAGGAGGATAGCTCCCCTCTTTTGACAAGGTTCTTAGCATGACGTTTTTGAAACTCTTCATACTCTTTTTCATCGAGAAACAGCGGCTGCAGCCGATGAACCTGGTCGTCCTGATAATCCTTGATCCGTTCTACCTGACGCGTCAGCTCCTGCAGGGTTATGCTTTTTTCCTTTCCGGCTGACAAAGCGGCTCCGATGGCTGCAAATAGCTGTGAATTCTTCGGCGTTATCGCATCCCCTTCCGCCAACTTTAAGCTTTCCACAAAACGGCTCTTCAATTCGGAAAGAAAATAGAGCGGTCCTCCAAGGAAAGCAACCTTTCCCCGTATCGGTTTCCCACAGGCAAGTCCTCCGATCGTCTGGTTCACCACAGCCTGGAGAATGGAGGCAGCAATGTCCTCCTTCGCAGCACCGTCATTAATTAGCGGCTGCACATCTGTTTTTGCAAATACTCCGCACCGGGATGCAATCGGATAGATAACCTTATGCTTCCTTGCATATTCATTTAACCCTGCTGCATCGGTATTTAATAAAACCGCCATTTGATCGATGAATGCACCGGTCCCGCCGGCACAGCTGCTGTTCATACGCTGTTCGATTCCACCGCGAAAATACGTTATCTTCGCATCCTCTCCACCCAGTTCAATTACCACATCAGTTTCCGGAATAAAGGTTTCGACTGCCTTTGAACAGGCGATCACCTCCTGTACAAAGCTTAGATTCAGCCACTGGGAAATGGACAATCCACCAGAGCCAGTAATACATACCTGCGTGATTGCATCCCCTAGTGTCTGATAACAATTTTGAACCAATTCCAACAGTGTTCCTTTGCTATCCGATAGATGCCTTTGATACCTGCTATATACCAACGTATTCTTCTTATCCAATACGACTAATTTTGCTGTTGTTGATCCGATATCGATTCCGATTCTAAACCGATCCATACGTACCTCCATTTTTCCATAT
>DOWG01000010.1:9357-12842 GCA_003519685.1 Lachnospiraceae bacterium | reverse complement strand
TCGCAGGTTGCTACGACCGGCTTATTATATTCTTCCCCCAGATCGACAATCTTTTTATTGATATTGATCAGGTCTTCCCTGGAGGTGATATCCTTCTCATCGCTTCGCTCACTGCGAAGTAAGAATTCGTTGTTACAGAGCGGCTGTATCTCCAGATAATCATAGTAATTCACGATCCGGTGGATAGCCTCCGGCGACTTATTAGAAATAATGGCTCGGTACAACTCCCCCGCTTCACATGCGGAGCCTAGAATAATCCCTTCCCGGCATTCGTTTAAGAGGCTCTTTGGTATCTTCGGCCGCTTATGAAAATATTCCAGATGGGATAGGGATACCATCTTATAAAGGTTTACTCTGCCAATATCATTCTGCGCGAGCATAATGGCATGATAGGAGGGAAGTTTTCGAATGGCTTCTGTTGAAAGCTTTCCAAGCTTATCAATTTCATCCACCTTCGTGATATCCCGTTCCCGGAGCATCTCGCATAGCTTTATAAAGATCTCTGCCGTCGCACCGGCATCATCCACGGCACGGTGATGGTTTTCTAGGGATACCTTCAGGGCTTTCGCAACGGTATTCAGCTTAAATCTGCTTAATTCCGGAAGCAGGATACGGGATAGTCCTACGGTATCGATCACGGTAAAATCTATCGTAATCCCTAAACGCTTCGCATTCTTTTTGATAAATCCAACGTCAAAGGAAGCGTTATGCGCTACCAGCCCGCAGCCTTCGCAGAATGCCAAAAAATCCGGAAGAACATTTTCTATCTTCGGCGCATCCATGACCATATCATCCCGGATACTGGTAAGCTGTTCGATTTCATAGGGAATCGGAACCTCCGGATTGACAAAGGTACTGAAGGTATCTATGGTTTCTCCGCCTGCGACCTTCACTGCGCCAATCTCAATGATCCGGTCATTCTTAGCGCTGAATCCGGTTGTCTCAATATCGAATACGACAAAGGAATCCTGCAGACTCTGCCCCTTTCCGCCGGTTACCACTTCTTTGATATCATCCACGAGATACGCTTCCATCCCATAGATGACTTTAAAATCCTTTGCCCGCTGCTTCTCTTCCTCATCCGTATAATCCTTCGGATTAATCGCATGACTTGCATCCGGGAAAGACTGCACAACACCATGGTCTGTGATCGCAATGGCAGAATGGCCCCACGAAAAGGCACGTTTCACCATTTTCTTTACATCGGTTACACCGTCCATATCGCTCATTTGCGTATGCGCATGCAGTTCCACTCTCTTTTTGGGAGCAAGGTCCTTACGGGTCGCGGTAAAGTCATTAATCTTTTTAATTCCCGCAACCGAGCTGATCGTAATATCATGCTCAAAGGTATCTAATTGGGCAATTCCCTTTAGCATAAAGTATTCTCCGGGTTTGAGCTCTTCCATGATTTCATCGACTTCTATATTTTTGGCAAAGAGCTTTACCTTAATGGAATCGGTAAAATCTGTAAGTACAAAGGTAATCACGGTTTTCTCATTACGAATCGGTCTTGTCTCCGGCTTGATCAGCTTACCCCGGATGATAACTTCGCCAATTTCCGCTAAGATATCACAGATCGGTATGACACTCCCTTCAAAATTCCTGCCATAGACAACGGAAGAATCCTTCGGCAGCTTACGATAGCTGCTCTTCCCCTTCTCATAGGCACTCTTTCTGCCTCCTGCCATAAACCGATTCGACGAATCGGAGGACTGGCTTTGTCTGGATGGTGCAAATGCAGCCCCTTCCTTCACCACATTATCCGGGGTGGTTCCCGCGGCTGCAAAGGGTTCAGACCCTATCAATTGTCTGCTATACTCCAATTCCCGGTCTGTATCCTCTTCCTTGACGGGCAAATATTCAAAGTTTACATGTACATTATAGCTAAAACGCTCTTGAAATACGGTTTCCAGAAAATCCTTCAGCTTCGTTGATTTTTCTTTTGTAACACAGCTTTCCGTGACGATTATTTTCATTCTCAGATCTTCAATTATGACTTCGGCGTTGGCAAGAATTTGATAAGAAACAATACTCTTTTCCTTTAACTCCTCCAGAATACTATCCCGATAGATTGGATAGAGTTTCTCAAAATTATACTGTGCGGACAATTCAAATTGCGGCCTTAGAAATGCCTTATTACCGGTATGTAAAAAGAGCTGCTTATTAAGCAGTTCTTCCATTTTACGAATATTCTGTCTGTTGATCAGCCGGGTACTTTTCACGCATATGTACAGATTATTCGTGGATTTAGATGCAAGTACCTTCTGGACTTCAACCTCTTCATAAAGGTTCTTCAGTTCCTGATCGACAGACAACGAATCAAATGCTTTAAAGAATAACATAATACGCCTCCAGGCTCTAAAAAATCTATTTCCAATGGATAAGTTCCATCCGAAGGGCTTCCAGCAATTCCTTCTCGGGCACCTTGCGGATAATCTCGCCCTTCTTAATTAGTAATCCTTCCCCATGTCCGCCTGCTACACCGATATCGGCTTCCCTTGCTTCTCCCGGCCCATTCACCGCACATCCCATGACGGCAACCTTAAGATCAAGATCAAAGTCTGCCACCATTTCTTCAACCTCCGTAGCAAGCTTAATGAGATCGATCTGGGTTCTTCCGCAGGTCGGACAGGAAACCACTTCGATTCCGCCTTTTCTCAGCCCAAGCGATTTTAAGATTAATTTGGCTGATTTGATTTCCTCCAGAGGATCTCCGGTTAAGGATACGCGAATGGTATCTCCGATACCCTGGTAAAGGATGACCCCCAGGCCAACCGCTGATTTTATATTGCCTCCATGAATGGTGCCTGCTTCCGTTATCCCTACATGAAGCGGATAATCCGTTTTCTGTGCAATCAGCTCATGCGCCTTGATACTCATCATAACATCGGAGGATTTGATACTAATGACAATACGGTCATAATCCATTTCCTCAATCATTCTTACCTTATCCAAAGCGCTTTCTACCAACCCCTCTGCGGTTACCTTGCCGTACTTTGCAATGATATCCTTCTCTAATGAGCCGCTGTTCACACCGACACGGATCGGAATCTGACGTTCCCTGGCCACCGATACCACGGCTTTCAGGCGATCCTCCCCTCCGATGTTTCCCGGATTGATCCTGATTTTATCCGCACCATTCTCCATTGCTGCAATCGCAAGCCGGTAATCAAAATGGATATCGGCAACCAGAGGAATGGATATCTGCTTCTTTATCTCTTTTAATGCTGCAGCCGCTTCCCTATTCGGTACGGTACAGCGGATAATATCACATCCCGCCTCCGTAAGTCTTTGTATCTGTTCTATCGTAGCCTGAACCTCTTCGGTTTTGGTATTCGTCATTGATTGAATCAGAACCGGATTCCCCCCTCCGATCACCCGGTCTCCGATTTGAACTACTTTTGTATGATCACGGTACATCCTATCGCCGCCTTTCTGTATAGTAAAACAAGGATTGATAGTAGTGTCAAAAGCCTTCCTAACAA
>DOWG01000010.1:6086-9325 GCA_003519685.1 Lachnospiraceae bacterium | reverse complement strand
ACCATTACGTACTTCATCCAAGTACTGCGCTTTTTGCAGTACTTTGTGGAACAACGTGTTGCGAATGAAATTTGTTTTCCTATTACTTATCAATACATAAATTGTGCAAATTGATGAAGTTATTAATAAATTGGCTTTTGACGCTCCTATCAATGATAATTTATCCAAAAATATTCTTGATATCATTAAACAGTACAAAAACCATCAGAAGCATTAATGCAGCCATTCCAACCAGATGTACGATGGCTTCCTTCTCCTTTGGCACCGGTTTTCTTCTTATCGCTTCAATCAGGACGAATACCAGCCTTCCGCCATCCAATGCGGGAATTGGAAGCAGGTTCACAACCCCCAGGTTGGCACTGATCAAAATGGTGAACTCCGCCAGAGTAAGTAAAGTTGTTCTTATCCCGTATTTCTGCGACTGGTCAACCGCGTCGCCTACCATATTTACGATCCCCACGGGACCTGCAATTTCATTCATGCCTACCTTACCGGAAATCAGGAACCCGATACTCTGGATTGTGCTTACAATATTAAATTTCAACTCATAGAAGCTGTATTTTATAACATTAAGAGGAGAAACCTTCTGTGTACTATAATTATAATTCCAGCCAAGCTGATATCCGCTTGTATACAGCTTCGGAAGGATATCAACCGTCCGCTCCTCTCCCTCATGAACATAGGTTATAGAAACCGGCTCTCCCGACAATGGATTGGCATCCAGATATTCGGATAATTGCCTGCCGGTATCAATCTTTGTTCCGTCGATTCCTACAATAATATCGCCAACCGCAATGCCCGCCTGCTCCAACGGATAATCCACTCCTACTTCCTGAAGCTTTGCCGGCTCATTATCGTTTGGAGTATAACTGCAGCCAAGCAGGTACCTGCTGATCTGATTGGGCGTTATCGTTGCTATATATTTCTTGCCGCCTCTAAGGTACTTAACTTCAACCGGCTTCTCCGTAAGAGGATTAAAGTAAAAATGATAGATTAGTTCCCGGCTGAAATGGATCGTGGAACCATCTACTTCGGTAATTCGGTCCCCGGCTGCAAGTCCTGCTTTTTCTGCAGGAGAGTCCTTCTCGAAGCGGATAATGTCCGGTAAATCAACACCATCCGTACCCAAAACGATCAAAGACAGAAAGAGCGCCAGAAGGAAGTTAAAGAAGGCTCCGGCAAAGAGAATCGAGAATCTTGCCCAGACACCTTTCTTATTAAAAGCACCCTCGTCCTCAATGGTTTCATCCTCGCCAAGCATCATACAAGAACCGCCGAACGGCAGAAGTTTCAAGGAATATCTGGTGCCATTTTTCACAAAACTTGCAATTCTCGGTCCCATGCCAACAGAAAATTCGGTAACCGTAACTCCATTTTTCTTGGCAAGCAGAAAATGTCCCAATTCATGAACAATAATGATAAATCCCAAGATCAATATTGCAATAATTATATTCATAAGTTTAATGTCAATCCTTTCCAATTGTCCGTATTTCAGTTATATGCAGGAGAAAATCATAGTAATCTCACAATTTATATTCTTATCTCGATGTACTAAACGGACTTCGCAAACCTTCTTACAAAATCATATGTTTCTTGTTCTGTATTCAGTATTTCATTTAGCGAAGGGTTTTGAATTAATTGATGATGGTTCATCGCCTCTTTAATGATTGCAGGGATGTCCGGAAATGCTATCTTTTCCTGCAAGAATGCAGCCACCGCCCACTCGTTTGCTGCATTATACACCGTTGGCATACTTCCGCCTATTCTGCCTGCCCTATAGCCGAGCTTCAGTCCATAAAAGGTATCCACATCCGGCTCTTCAAAGGTAAGCTGCCCTAATTTTATAAAATCCACCCTTTCCCCAGGGAAAGATGTTCTATCCGGGTAGAATAATGCATATTGAATCGGCAGCCGCATATCCGGCACTCCCAATTGAGCAATGATGCTGCCATCCCTGTACTCCACCATAGAATGAATGACGCTCTGGGGGTGAACGACTACCTGAATCCGGTCAACCGGTACGCCAAATAGCCACGCCGCCTCCATAACTTCCAAACCTTTATTTACCAAGGTCGCAGAATCTATCGTAAGCTTCTGCCCCATCACCCAATTCGGATGCTTCAGGGCATCCTTTGGCCTGACATTTTCCAGTTCGGCAGGCTTCTTCCCTCGAAAGGGACCGCCGGAAGCGGTCAATATAATCTTGTGCACATCCTCTTTCTTTTCTCCATGCAGGGATTGAAAGATTGCAGAATGCTCACTGTCAACCGGAAGTAAGGACACCTTCTTTTCCTTAATTAAAGGCATAATAAGATTCCCGGCAGTTACTAAGGTTTCCTTATTTGCCAGGGCAATATCTTTACCTGCTTTGATCGCCTCTATGGTAGGCAGAATTCCTATCATACCAACTATGGCAGCAACTACGGTTTCTGCCTCTGCCTGAGTTGCACAGGCAAGCAACCCATCCATGCCTGCTACTACCTTTGTAGAAAGATCTTTTAAATTTTCCCGAAGCTTCGCTGCTTTTTCTTCATTATAAACACAAACAAGGCTCGGGAGAAACTCCCTCACCTGTTTTTCTAACAAATCTATATTACTGCCTGCAGCCAGTGCAGTTATTTTCAATTCCCGATGTTCTCTGACAATATCTAATGTTTGGGTACCAATGGATCCTGTGGAACCCAATACAGCGATTTTTTTCATAGGTTTCCTCCAAATTACAACATCACTGCTAAATAGTATACAACCGGTGCAGTAAATAGTATACTGTCAAATCGGTCCAATATTCCGCCATGCCCCGGTATTAGCTTACCATAATCTTTAATATCATAGTCTCTTTTAATTGCCGATGCCGCCAGATCCCCGATCTGGGCAAGGACGCTGGAAGCTGCTCCGATCACGGTGAAAGCAAATTGCGGGTTCTCTATTCCTGTGATTTTATTTTGAAATATCGTTGCATAGATAAAAGCAATCAGTGCCGCGCCTACGATTCCGCCGATACTGCCTTCGATTGATTTCTTTGGACTAAGCTTTGGTGCAAACTTATGCTTGCCAAATAGTACACCAACACAATAAGCGCAGGTATCCGAGCCCCATGCACCGATAAAGATCAGCCAGACAAGAAGAGCTCCTCCCTCCATCATCCGTACCTGATATATATAGGACATCATACTAACATAGAAGAATCCAAAGAATACTACTGCAATCTGTTCTATCTTATATTCCGGAAAGCGAAATAC
>DOWG01000010.1:347-5975 GCA_003519685.1 Lachnospiraceae bacterium | reverse complement strand
AACTACAAATAGTATTGTCATTGCCATAAGAATGACTCCGCTGAGTAATCTCGTCTTAAACATATCGTTTCCCTCATTTCTGCGCAGCTTTTACGCATCCTGGGGCTTGCGGGTGTGAGGCATCCGTAGGCCCCCTATAACTGTTTTTTATTAATTTATATGGGTGTTAAAAGCCTTCCAAACAAATCATTTTCATCAATTTGCACGAATCAAAGAAAAATTCAAGTAATATAAAACGTATTTTAATGCGCAACTGTTTGAAGTCGTTGGTACTTAGATCACGTGTTTTGTGATCTTATGTACCATTACGTACTTCATCCAAGCGGAAGCGTGTTGCGAATGAAATACGTTTCATATTACTTATCAATCCATTAATTGTGCAAATTGATGAAGTTAATTTTATAAATTGGTTTTTGACACTCATATCATTAATTGTAATTTCATTAAGAGATCGCACCAAATCTTCTTACCCTACTATTATAGTATTCAATCGCCTTCATTAGTTCCTTTTTGTCAAAATCCGGCCACAATACATCCGTAAAATAAAACTCCGTATAGGCCAGCTGCCAAAGCAGAAAATTGGATAAGCGCTTTTCCCCGCTGGTACGGATCAAAAGATCCGGATCCGGGATTCCTTTCGTATCCATATAGTTTTCCATAGCTTTCTCATCTATATTATCAATCGCAATTGTATTCTTCTTTATATCCAGGGATAGTGCCTTCACTGCCCGAATAATTTCATCCCTGCCTCCGTAATTAATCGCAACCTGCAAATTCAACCCGGTATTCTCCCTGGAGACTTCCTCCAATTCATCAATACTTTTTTGGATGTCTTCCGATAAACCGGTTTTATCGCCGAGAATCCTCACTCTCATATTATTCTTCTTAGCGGTTTTCTTACTGGTCTGCAGATAGCTTCGAAGGAGCTTCATAATCGCATCCACTTCATCCTTGGGACGTTTCCAATTCTCCGTGGAAAATGCGTAGACCGTCAAATATTTAACACCAATTTTATATGCATCCTCGCAGATCTTCTCCACCGTTTTGCTTCCCTGTGTATGGCCATAATTTCTTGGCATATTTCTTTTCTTTGCCCATCTTCCATTTCCATCCAAGATAATCGCGATATGGCTGGGTATCTTAACTTCCTGTTCCTGCATAACTCTCCTTTATTATTGCGCAGCTTTTTTGCGCATCTCACGCTTTCCTCCAGAATATAAGTACGAATAGTCTCGCAAAAAACATGCGAGCCTAAGGTCTTGTTTAAAAGCAGCTATTCTCCAAAACTTACACCCAAAAAATATGGACAACCCGAAAAACATGGGCGTTAGTATTAGTGTGGCTCAAAAGGTAAATAAATTGCACGATTTACCCCTTGAGCCACCCTGATGTACTATTATACTGTTAAGATTTCTTTCGATTTATCTTCCATGAGTTTATCAATGTCCGCAATATATTTGTCCGTAAGCTGCTGTGTCTTATCTTCCAGAGTTTTTAATTCATCCTCGGAAATCTCACTGGATTTATTCAGCTTTTTCAGCATATCGTTGGCATCCCTTCGGACATTCCGAACTGCAACCCTGGCATTCTCTGCTTTCTTCTTAACATCCTTAACGAGATCTTTTCTTCTTTCCTCGGTTAATTCCGGAAATACAAGACGGATTACCTTACCATCGTTGCTTGGTGTTAGTCCAAGATCGGAATTAATGATAGCCTTCTCAATATCTTTGATCAATTTGCTCTCCCACGGCTGAATCTGAATCACTCTTGCCTCCGGTACAGAGATATTAGCAACACTCTGCAGAGAGGACGGCTGTCCATAATAATCCACTTTAAGCTTATCTAAAAGATGCGGATTTGCTCTGCCCGCACGTATTGATACAAATTCTTCTTTTAATGAATCCAATGTCTTACTCATTTTAACATTGTATTGTTCTAATCTTGCGTCCAATATAATCCCTCCAATTCGATTTATAAAAATATATATTAGCTACCATAGTTTCCAACAATTAACCCAAATTCGTGAGCAGACCTTGAAAATCCTCTTTCCGATCCAGGAAGAAATAGCTTCCCGTGTATTACATTATATCGTAATGGTTGTGCCGTTTGATGCCCCCTGTGCTGCTTTTACAATACTGTTTTCCTCGGCTAATCCAAATAAAAGGATCGGCATCTTATTCTCAAGGGCCAGAACGGTTGCCGTCAAATCAACGATACCAAGCTTTCTATCAAGAACATCCTGCATCGGAATGGTTTCAAATTTCTTCGCATTCGGATTCAGCTTCGGATCACTGTCATAGACACCATCTACTGCTCTCGCCATAAGTATCGTATCGCATTCCAACTCAACTGCACGAAGCACAGTCGCCGTATCGGTAGAGAAGTAAGGATGACCGGTTCCTCCGGCCAGAAAAGCCACCCCTCCCTGTTCCATCAGCTTCGTAACACGATCCTTTGAAAAGAGCTCTGTCATACTGCCACAGGAAAACGGAGTATAAACATTGGTCTTCATGCCCACATGGCGAAATATTTCTGAAACATAGATACAATTCATAACAGTAGCGAGCATACCAATCTGATCCGCTTTCGTCCGATCGATGGTCTCACTGGTTCTTCCCCTCCAGAAGTTTCCTCCACCGATTACAATGCTCACTTGAATTCCTTCCTGAACTAGCTGCTTTACTTGATTCGCTACCATAATACAGGTCGCCTCATCAAAACCGGTCTTTTTATCACCCGCCAAAGCTTCTCCGCTTAATTTTAAAAGTACCCTGTTAAATGCCTTCATGCTTCATTTGCCTCCATGGTAAATCTATTTTCAAATCATATTCTATAATAATCTACCATAAATCAAATGTTTTTACTAGCATAAAAATAATATTATTCAAAAATATCATCAATATTTACATCCGAATAACTTAAGGAACAAAAGCCATCAATAATAGCGCCATTGTTAATCTGTACGGATTTTGCTTTAATATTCCCTTTTATAATTGCAGTTGAATCAATGACTACCGGTCCGTTAATATCGATTTCCCCTTTTACAGCGCCGGCGATCACACCGGATTTTCCGCTGACATTACCGATTAACACCGTACCAAGACCGATCTTAACGGTTCCTTCACTCGTGATATTGCCCTCCAGGCGATCCGTATTAATAAATACTTCGGAAGCAGAAACATCACCCATTACCTTACCTGTAATCGATAATTTTCCATGGCAATCAATATCACCGGTTACATTTCCCATGATATCCAAAGCTCCGCCGGAGGAAATGCTGCCATTGATGATTGTTCCCTTTGAAATTACGGATATTTCAGCATCCTTTGCTGTGGAAGCAGATCTTACTTTCTGCATATCCTCTTTTTCATTTTCCTCGGAAGCTGCTGCTTCTTCCGTTTCTTCATCTTTATTTAATGCATCCAGTAATTCTAAATCCACATTATCATCCACGCCTGCACCCTCTTCATTTTCCGCATCCTCAAATTCATTACCGCTCCCCAGGTCATCCTTTTCCCCATTTGTATCGGACTCTCCATCGTTTCCTTCCTCTGCCAGTTCATTCAGCCATTCTTTCATTTTGTCACTGCCTGCGACTTCTTTTGCTGCATTTGTGTCTGCATCTAAGGTGTTTACCATTTGCTCTTCTGTTTCTTCCAGGTTGGCTTTATCCTCCGGCAGCAATTCATTTACTGCTTGCGATAAATCATCTTTAAAATCCTTAAAAAACCCCATTCGCAAAATACCTCCCTATGTAATTTTTTATTCGATTGAATCAGCTTCTATCTGCTGGATTGGCGGAACGTCCTTATTCACCACATTCCAGTCAAAATAGACAACTGATTTATCATTCAAATAGCGGATGAACTTCTCCATTCCATCCGGATTGACCTGGTTGGCACTTCCCCCGGGAAACCGATAGATTCTAGGCCTATACCCAATAATATCATATAACAAATCCCATAGTTTTGTAAAGTCCTTATCAAAATCATCTACGGATCTATAGATCTGATCATAATCATGGGAATAGGAATGCATTCCTAAGGTATGCCCTTCCTCAACGATCCTGCGATAGGCTTCTTTCGATTCGTCATCGGTCTTGCCTACCACAAAAAAAGCTATTTTAATTTGGTTATGCGTTTTCGTTTCTCTGCTCCACTACTATCCTGCTTCCCTATGTTCACGTAGTCTTCTTCCTGCAAATTCTCACCCCTAAGAAATCTCTGATTCCTATTTTAACACAAGGCGGGAGAAAATAACAGCATATTTCCGGAAAAGCATACAGAAATTGACACAGATTTGTATGAATTAGTACAAAATACTCATCCAATTTAGAAACTTCTATAGCAAGTATTTCTGTGAAGACTATTTCGTAACTTATGACAATCTTATCTTCAATAAAAAACTTCGCAGTCAAAAAAGGCAATGGGCTGTTACTCTCTAATTAACTGCGAAGTTTCATTTATTTACTGTAGATTTCAAATTCTGCCACCTGGCCGCCGTTAGCTCCGGAATTCTCCGTAAATACCAGCTGGACAAACCGCGTCTCTACCTCATCAAAAGGAATTTGAATTTGATTTCCTTCCTCCGGGTCAAAGGTGTACTGTTTTGCTTTCACCAATTCTGTAAAGTTTTCCCCGTCCGGGCTGATATTCACTCCGATTGTCTGCGTACGTTTTCCCCAGATTGTCTGGGGATTGAGAGCAATCCGAATCGTATGGATTTTCGCTGCTGTCTCCAGATCAACGGTTAAGGTATTGGGATATTCCTTTTTCCCCTCCCAGTAGGAAGCTCCGTCCGTTTTTCCATCATTTGCACGGTTCGCACCATATACATCGCTAAATCCGTTATCCTTTATCTTTTTACCTACCGCTATATTCTTCCCCTCCGGTAGTACCAGAACAAATTCCTCCTTTATAAAATCTGGATGAACTTGCGCTTCTGTCTGATCTGGGGCAGCTACTATGGTAACATTTTCTGCCTTAATTCCCTGCGGATGTTCTTTGATTCCTTTTAAAATAAATACCAGCAAAGCAATATTTGCCGCAAGTAATAATCCGATCAATCCTCTTCGTAATATCTTCATATACTACACCTCATTTCTGTGCTGCCTTTTACGCATCATGAAAACACTCTCATTTTTCTCCTCAATTCTGCCAAAAGAAGCCGCCTGCGGGCTTTTTTTTATTACTCTAATACGATATTTTTGGTCGTCTCGGTATCGATCTCAAATTTTCCCTGATCAAAGCCGGTTATTTTTTCACCCAGTATTTCCAGATTCCGGATCGTAACATCTTCTATCCTATGCTCTGCATCATAGCCTTTGATCCTGGAAGCAGTAAATCTTCCGGACAGTACCTTCACACCATCGATCATAATACTTCGTATCTGTCCGCGTTCCTTCGTCGTTGACCAGTTCGGGCTCTGCGTAATATACAGATCCATCAGATACGCCATCTCCGATCCGTCTCCGGAACCCATCTGTGCGTTCTCTACCGTAATGTTTTTGAAGGTGATATCCTTCACCATGGCATCATCGGCATTATGAATCGAAATAACCGGCTTATGGAAATTGTTTAAAACTGTGATATTCTCAAACGTAATATTAGAAATCACGGCATTCTCTTT
>DOWG01000010.1:0-301 GCA_003519685.1 Lachnospiraceae bacterium | reverse complement strand
ACAAAGCAGTTCTGCACCAGTATGTTCTCACAGGATTGTAAGGTGATTCCGTCCCCGTTTGGTCTGGAAGAAACGATTCGCACACCGTCAATGATTTCATTTTTCGAGCTGAGGGAGTTCAATACCCAGGCATTGGGATTCAGTGCTATAATGTCCCGTATCTCCACATTATCGCAAAAATCAAACTGCAATGGAATATAGGCAGTACCGCCGCCCCAGGTTCTATACCCGGAGCCGTCAAGGATTCCCCTCCCCATCACCTTTACATTTTCGCAATGGCTGGCATTAACGATTCCATGTA
>DOWG01000004.1:4379-5567 GCA_003519685.1 Lachnospiraceae bacterium | reverse complement strand
TACTGATTCTGGGAATGATACAGAAACGGAGGATGTCTCTACCTCCATTCATATAGATACGATGGACGAATATGATCTTGATTTGGACTGGGACGTTTTTCATGAGGTATTAAAGCAGCAGGTCAATGACGAGTTATCCGTAAGCGAAGAGGAAGATCGAAAACTTAAGAAAAATAGAATTTTAAAACGTTCTTTTGCAATTGCAGGCATTACTCTGGGAGTACTATGCCTGTTCGTTGTCTTTTTGGTGGGAACAAAGCCCGGCCGAAGAATGATCTACCGGATTGCAGGGGATTACATCCATGACCGTGTAGATCAGACAGATAATACGACAGAGGAAGAAGGGGATTCCTTTGCTGTATCGGGCGGAATAAACGATTCCTATAGTAAGAATGCTTTTGATTATACCAATAAGACCGATACTGAAGAAAATGCTTCCGAATCGGTTATTATCCCAAGGCAAGAGGATTATGTGAGTACCTTTTTGGTGTTTGGTATTGAAGAAATTGGCGGAGCAAAGAATACGGATGCGATTCTGCTTGCATCGATCAATACCAGGGATAAGACGATTAAGTTAACCTCATTACTTCGGGATACCTTAGTCAATGTTCCCGGATATACCCCCCGTAAGCTTAACGCTGTCTATGCGAAGGGCGGAGCAAGCCTGTTAACAACAACGATAGAACAGAATTATAGAGTTAAAATTGATGGATATGCATCAATTGATTTTGAAGACTTTGAGGCGGTAATTGATTTTCTCGGCGGAGTACCCATTGAGCTTGGCGAGAAAGAGGCAAATTATCTGAATCGAAAGAATTATATTTCGAATCCGGCATATCGCAACGTGGTGCCCGGATGGAATAATCTGAATGGAAATCAGGCTCTTGGTTACTGCCGTGTACGTAAAGTTCCGACTCTGGGAGGATCCAATGATGATTACGGAAGAACACTTCGGCAGCGAAGGGTAATGACGGCAGTTTTTAACAAATACAAAAATAAGAATGTATTTGACTTGTTATCCATTACAACGAAATGCCTTGGCTATGTCAAAACGAATGTTACCCAGGCGCAGATTGAAGGGGTACTGGAAGATATTGTTGAAAACAAGATAACGACCATGGAGACTATGCGGATTCCGGTAAACGGAATGTTTGATGAACTGGATGAATACAACGGCGTAAGCTCTCC
>DOWG01000004.1:1570-4359 GCA_003519685.1 Lachnospiraceae bacterium | reverse complement strand
GGAAGGCTTTTGACCCTAAAATCAAGTAATTAAATGAAAATCAGGGATGGAAAATGAAAAAATACAAAATATAAAAGCAAATGGAAAAATGGAAATTACCCGGTTAAATGTTTATTCATATCCGGGTAATTTTTAATTGATAAGCACCGGCTCATCCTTTGCTAATTGTGCCGATTTGGTTTCTGCCTTAAAGTATGCCTCGTTCGATTCTGGCTCAGCATGGGACTGCTGGATTTCTTCCGCAGCAGCTCAATCTGCCTTTGTGCGATATACCGGCCTAATGTGGAATTGTTTTCGTTAAACCGGCATCCATACAGATAGGATTGCAGATGCTCCAGATATTCCTTACGAATAATAATTCCGGATAGAGTAATGAACCGATTGTTGCTATCCTTCAGCTTTAGCCGAAAGGTCCGATTGATGCTAAGGTCATCCTTCGTAATAAAAGCAACGCCATTTTCACTGATATCTTTTACCAATACATTGATGGCACTTGACCCGTTAGGAGTATTGATATAAAGCGGCATATCCTCGCCGATATACATGCGGTAAGAATTTCTTCGGTTATAGGGAATGCCTTCCCCGCTCAACACGATCAGGTGGTAAAGTTTACCTTCATATTTTATTAATTTAACGGTTACATTTTCCCAGGCAAAAACCTTACCATCTACAATATATAGAAAATTTATCTGACAATTCTCGCTAAAACCCAGGGTTTGCTCATCTACAGTTATGGCATTTACAATAACAGACGAGTCCTGAATAAATACAACCTGGCTGCGAAAGCTTACATTCCTTCCGTTGTACTTTACTTCGACCTCTATCTTTGCCCCTATTTGAATCTCACTTATCTGCAAAATGCATCCCCCCAATAAAATTACTTCTCTTAGTATATAATAGTTTTTCCTAACTTACAACAATTTTGTAAAAAATTATCTTTTCTGGTAGAATTGTGTTGAATGGCGTTTGTATTTTACCAGGATTATAAATGAAGTCTTTACCAGGGGACCGTATTTTGCTATAATAGCAGTCAATAAGAAGAGTAAATAATCTGTTTATCTTAAGATTAAGAACAGGAAGGTTGATGCTAGTGAAATTTACAAAGATGCAGGGTTGTGGAAATGACTATGTCTATGTTGATTGTACGAAGGATGTCATTGATAACATACCGGAAACCGCCCGCAGGGTAAGTGACCGGCATTTTGGTATTGGGTCCGACGGACTTATATTGATCCGGACCTCGAAGCAAGCTGATTTTATGATGGATATGTATAATTATGATGGATCCCGGGCGCAAATGTGTGGAAATGGTATCCGATGCGTTGCAAAGTATGTTTATGACAACAAGTTGACGAACAAAAAGCACCTTCAGATTGAAACATTAAGCGGAATAAGAGATCTGGATTTAACCGTGGCGGATGGCAAAGTTACTTTCGTAGCGGTGGATATGGGAAAACCGGTTTTAAAGCCTTCTCTGATTCCGGTGATTTCCGATAAAGAGATCGTTATTAAGGAACCGATTAACGTAGACAATAAGATTTATGAGGTTACCTGTGTGTCGATGGGAAATCCCCATGCGGTGGTCTTTGTAGATGATACGAAGAACCTTCCGATGGAAACGATTGGCCCTCTTTTTGAACATCATGAAATGTTTCCGGAGAGAGTGAATACTGAATTTGTGCATGTGGCAGACCGCAGCCACATCCATATGCGTGTATGGGAACGCGGTGCAGGGGAGACCTTAGCTTGTGGAACGGGCGCATGCGCCAGTGTGATCGCATGCATCCTGAACGGCTTTACCGACCATGAGGTAACGGTATCTCTTCTCGGCGGCGATTTGACGATACGGTATGATGAAAAATTAGACCGGGTCTTCATGACAGGTCCGGCAGTGAAAGTATTTGACGGTGAGATCAACTTATAAACACAAAAACGAAAATCAGAAAGGTTTGGTGCACGATGTTTAAGATAAATGAAAATTATTTAAAGCTGCCCGGCAGCTATCTATTCTCTACCATTGGCAAAAAGGTTCGGGAATTTACCGAGGCGAACCCGGATAAGAAGATCATAAGGCTTGGAATTGGTGATGTCACCTTACCGCTGGCTCCTGTCGTAGTGAAAGCGCTGCACGGAGCAGTTGATGAAATGGGTGTAAAGGAAACCTTCAAAGGCTATGCTCCGGATCTCGGATATGAGTTCCTTCGCCGGACCATCGCGGACAATGACTATAAGGCAAGAGGAGCGGATATTGCCATCGATGAGATCTTCATCAGCGACGGTGCAAAGAGTGACTCCGGCAACATTCAGGAAATCTTTGCTATCAATAATAAAATTGCAGTCTGCGATCCGGTCTATCCGGTATATATCGATTCGAACGCTATGGCAGGCAGGACCGGAGATTATATCCCCGCCGAGGAAAAATGGTCCGATGTAATTTATATGCCCTGTACGAAGGAAACGAATTTTGCACCGGAGCTTCCGAAGGAGACACCGGATATTATTTATCTATGCTATCCGAACAATCCGACCGGTTCAACGATCACAAAGGAGGAACTGCAAAAATGGGTGGATTATGCCAACAAGGCCGGCGCTGTGATTATCTATGATGCTGCGTATGAAGCATATATTTCCGAGGAAAATGTTCCGCATACCATTTACGAGTGCGAGGGCGCTAAAACCTGTGCGATCGAAATCCGCAGCTTCTCCAAGAATGCAGGGTTTACCGGAACAAGACTTGGCTTCACGGTAGTTCCGAAGGAGTTAAAATGCGGTGAGGTTTCGCTGAACAG
>DOWG01000004.1:0-1447 GCA_003519685.1 Lachnospiraceae bacterium | reverse complement strand
TCCTGGGATTTCTTCGATTATCTGTTAACGAAAGCAAATGTCGTAGGCACTCCGGGTTCCGGCTTTGGACCGAGCGGCGAAGGCTATTTTCGACTGACCGCTTTTGGTACCTATGAAAATACCTTAGAAGCAATGGAAAGAATTAAAAAGCTATCATAAGAAGTTACTATTAGAAAGGTTTTGATCGTATTGATTTACCCAAAGAATTTAGAGAAAGGCTATAAGATAGGCGTAACGGCTACCTCCGACGGGTTTGTAAAGGAGGTCGATATAAGACGTCTGGAAAATGGCATCCGCCATTTTTCTGAAATTGGTTACCCGGTAATCGAGACAAACAATGTGCGGACGGAGCATAAGGGAAGAAGCTCGGACGGACCCACGCGGGCGAAGGAGCTGATGCAGCTCTTCGATGACGATGAGGTACGTGTGATTATGGCTGCCAGCGGCGGAGATTATCTGGTAGAAATGCTTCCTTTTGTTGATTTTGGTAAGATAAAAGACAATCCCAAATGGGTACAGGGATATTCTGATACCACAGGTCTTACCTTTACAATTACAACGAATTTGGATATTGCAACGGTTTATGCAAGTAATTTTGGCAGTTTTGGCATGGACGAATGGCATAGCTCGCTGAAAGATAACATAAAAATCTTAGAAGGAGAAGATTTCAGGCAGGATAGCTTTGAGAAATTTCAAGATGGTTTTGGGGAAAGAATAACCGGACTGGAAGGATATCTTCTGGAAAAAGACGTGGATTGGAAAAATCTATATCCCGCAGGGCAGCCTGCCGGGGAGATTGTTATGAAAGGAAGGGCGCTTGGGGGTTGCCTGGATGTTCTTCTCAACCTGATCGGAACCGGATATGATAGAACGAAGAAATTTGTGGAGAAATATAAGCAGGACGGAATTGTCTGGTTTCTGGAAAGCTTTGATTTAAACAGTGAAGCCTTAACCAGGGGATTGTGGCAGCTGAAGGAAGCAGGCTGGTTTGCACATGCAACGGGATTTATCTTTGGCAGACCTGCATTGTTTCAGACTTATACAGACACCACGTATGAAGAAGCGGTACAATCCGTATTGGGTGAGCTCAATTTACCGATTATTTTAGATGCCGATATCGGGCATAAACCACCGCAGATAACGATGATTAATGGGGCGTTTGTAACCATCGTAAGTATAGGTGGTAAAGGAAATATATCTTTTGAAAGAAGGTAAAATAGTGTATGGGCGGAGAAGGAAAGAGGGATGGCAAGGGCTTTGACCTGCTTCGATTAAGGGGGAAAGAATATCTTGAAAAAGCAAGGGATATTCTTAAAAAATATTGGGATTATAGTGATCAGGAGAAAAGAAACAATCTGATTTACCCTTTTGGATTTTTTACAGGAACCTTAATTTATCTGGAAGTAATCCTGCATCTTCTGATTTATCAAAGGGTTGATAATAAGAT
>DOWG01000016.1:1281-2794 GCA_003519685.1 Lachnospiraceae bacterium | reverse complement strand
GTATCGAATACATTGACCTCATAGACATGTTTTACACCGACCGCTTCACAAAGCTTTGCGATGTTTACTGCATAGGTTTCTTCCCCCTTCAGGGTCTTACCTGTCGCCGCATGATCCTGATGTCCCGTCATGGCGGTTATGGAATTATCCAAAATCATAACCGTTCCGGTTCCTTTATTATAAACCATATTCATGAGGGAGTTAATCCCTGTATGCATAAAGGTGGAATCTCCGATTACAGCAACCCAGTTTTTAATATAATCCTTTCCCTTTGCCTTTTCCATTCCATGGAGGGAGGAAATGCTGGAACCCATACAAACGGTTGTATCAATTACACTTAAGGGAGCTACTGCACCAAGGGTATAGCATCCGATATCGCCTGCCGCATGAATTCGCAGCTTATTTAACACAGTAAATGTACTTCGATGAGGGCATCCCGGGCAGAGTATCGGAGGACGTCCGGGAACCTGCGCTGCAGGCGCAATGTCCAAGTGCTCCCCTTTGATTGCTTTCCGAAGAAGATTGGCAGAATATTCTCCCTGCACCGTTAAGATATCTTTGCCTATCGCTTTAATTCCCCATGATTTCACCTGTTCCTCAATAATGGGGTCTAATTCCTCGACAATATATAATTGATCCACCTTGGAAGCAAATTCTTCAATCAGCTTCCTCGGCAGAGGATTGACAATTCCAAGCTTTAATACAGATGCCTCCGGAAGGGCTTCTTTCACATATTGATATGGGATCCCCGAGGTAATAATCCCAATCCTGCTGTCTTGATATTCCACTTTATTAATCGCAAAATCACAGCCGTCATGGATAAGTGCATGCTCCCTGCTTTCCACGACTAGATGGCGTCCTCTGGCATTTCCCGGCATCATGACATTCTTAGCGGCATTGCGTATGTAAGGCTTATCCTCCAGATCAATTCTTTCTCCCAGCTCAACCAACCCCTGGGAATGAGAAAGACGGGTCGTTGTACGCAGAATTACGGGGGTATCGTATTTTTCACTAATATCAAAAGCCGCTTTCACAAATTCCTTCGCCTCATTACTATCGGATGGTTCCAATACGGGAACCTTAGCTGCTCTTGCCACCGCTCTGGTATCCTGCTCATTTTGAGAGCTATAAAGCCCGGGATCATCGGCAACAATCACTACAAGTCCGCCATTCACTCCGATATAGGAGATGGTATACAGAGGGTCGGCAGCAACATTTAAGCCAACATGCTTCATAGAAGCCATAGCCCTCACGCCGCTTAAGGAAGCGCCGATTGCCACTTCCAATGCAACCTTTTCATTTGGTGACCATTCGCAATAAATATCATCGTATTTCACGATATTTTCACTGATTTCTGTACTTGGTGTGCCCGGATATGCAGCCGACACTTTGCATCCCGCTTCATAAGCTCCACGGGCAAACGCTTCATTCCCGAGCATAATAACTTTTTCTGACACTGGTAAAACTCCTTTCCTATGTAAAATAACATGCAAATAAAACAATAAAAATTTAA
>DOWG01000016.1:0-1240 GCA_003519685.1 Lachnospiraceae bacterium | reverse complement strand
TATATCCCAGAATTACATTGCTTTTTTTAACCTTCTCGACGAATTACGAAGTCTGAGCAAGAGGAGGTTAAGAAAAAGTAATGTAATTCTGTACACAACCTATCTATATCTTACGTAAATCCGTCACCCTCTTCGCCTTCCCCTCAAATCTCTGCAAACTTCTTGGTGCAACTAATTTTACCATAGCATCGATGCCAAGTACAACTCTAAGGTTACTTTTAATTCTATGTTCCAATTCTCCTAATTTTCCATAGGAATCAAGCAGGGATTCATCCGCCAGCTCCACCTTGATTTCCATTATGTCCAGATGGTTCTTCCGATCTACGATAATTTCGTAATGAGCACCGATTTCCGGAATCTTAAGCAGAACCTCTTCAATCTGGGAAGGGAATATATTAACACCCCGGACAATCAGCATATCATCGGAGCGCCCGGATAGGTTTTCCATGCGGACGGTCGTTCTACCACACCTACAAGGCTCATACCACAGTCTGGTAATATCCTTCGTCCGATAGCGAATAAGGGGCAGCGCCTCCTTTGTAATACAGGTTACGACCAGCTCCCCCTTCTCACCGGGTGGAAGTACCTCTCCCGTATCCGGATCAATAATTTCCGGGATAAAATGGTCTTCATTCATATGCATTCCGCATAGGTAAGGACATTCACCGGCAACTCCGGGTCCCATCAATTCGCTCATACCATAATTCTGCGTTACAAGCATATCCTCTCCCCAGAGCCTGTGCATTTCCCCACGCATCGGCTCCGTCATCCCTTCTCCGCCGAATAACCCGATCCTTACCTTCAATTCCTTCGCCGGATCCATTCCCATCTGCTTCGCAACTTCTGCAATATGTAACGCATAGGAAGGGGTAGCAACCAGAAGCGTCGTCTCAAAATCCTTCATATACAGAATCTGCTTCTGTGTATTGCCGGAGGAGGTCGGGCAGACGCCTGCTCCTATATTCTCCAGACCATAATGAAGTCCCAAAGCTCCGGTAAACATACCGTATCCAAAGCAAATCTGGGCAACATCCTCCGAAGATGCGCCCCCGAGAACTGCAATTCTGGATACGCATTCCGTCCAGGTCTTCAAATCCTTCCTTGTATAGCCTACTACCGTCGGCTTTCCCGTCGTACCGGAGGACGCATGAATGCGGACCAGTTCTTTCCTCGGAACAGTAAATAGTCCAAAGGGATAATTATCTCTTAAATCCTGTTTATAGGTAAAAGGGAGCCTTTT
>DOWG01000262.1 GCA_003519685.1 Lachnospiraceae bacterium | reverse complement strand
TTTTTTACAGAAAAAGCAGAGGAATATAATTCCTTGGGAAGAGGCTATGTGGTTGAACAGGAATTTATCGCTGGTGATGCATGGACGGAAAGAATGGCATCTGCACAGGCAGCAGGAACAGCCCCGGATACCTATGTCCTTTCCTATAATAATATTGTCAGCGCTGTTAGGGATGGTTTGATTTTACCGTTAAATGATCTCCTTCCCAAAGAAGCTTTTGACGATTTGAATGATAATGTAAAAAATATGGTTTGCTTTGAAGACAAATATTGGGCATACCCTCAATTGGTAGAACCTTCCACTGTGCTATTCTATCGTACGGATTTGTTTGAGCAGGCTGGAATTACGAAAGTTCCTACTACCTGGGATGAACTCATCGAAGCAGGTAAAAAGCTGACAACAAATGAAATATTTGGACTTAGCATACCTGATTTTCCTTCCATGGGCTGGTGTACATGGGGAATGCAATACGCCAGCTCCGGTCATCTTGCGATTAATGATAATTGGGATACTCCATTAATTGATCAGGGTTATATTGATTTAGCAAACTTTTATAAGAGATGCTATGATGAAGGTATCGTTCCTGCACAGGCACTCTCAGGCTATGCAGATATGAAGGATTTTGGTGAAGAAAGTGTAGCTATGAAATTCTGTGGTTCTTGGGGTGTAGGACAAATATTAAATGATTATCCTGAACTTGCAGATAAATTTGCAGTTGCAGTTCCTCCGACAAAAGATGGTAATCAGGATACCATATTAGCTACGAATGGCGGATGGACTTATGTTATTGATGCGAAAACTAAGGTTGCAGAAGGTGCAGCGGATTATATTAGCTGGCTGTTAGCAGAAGATGTTGAAACATGCGCGGAGTTCTTTGAACTTGCTAAATTCGCAAAAGCTGCTCCCCGTAAGAGCGTAGGAGAGTATATCAGTGCTAATTCAGGAGATAGTTCCTGGGCTGAAACGGTTAATTATGTTTCCGCACATGCAATTGCAGAACCTATCTATCCGTGGGATATCTCAGTGGCAGTTTCCTTAATGTTTGAGAATACATCTTTAGGAATGATGAGTGTGGAGGATGCAGCAGCTGAGGCAGCCACTTCCATTCAGGCAATTATTGACAATCAGCAATTGGCAGGAACAAATCCGAAGAAATAATACTTAACAATGTTAAACTAAAATAGAAATCGGCATTAGCCGTTTTAAGTTAACCGGTTGAAACGGCTAATGCTTGATTTTCGTATCTAGGGATAGGAGGATGTATCGCATTGAAGCGTAGAAAATCCCAAAATAAAATAACAAGCATTGATAAAAGAGATATGAAAACTGCTTACATCATGTTGTTACCTGCAATCATCATGCTTACTATATTTGTAATCGTTCCTTTAATCATGGCTCTACAGAAATCGTTCTATGACTGGAATTTTTATATCGATTCGGAATTTGTAGGACTTAAAAATTATAAAATCATTGTAAATACTGTTTATTTTCAGAAAGCAGTAGTAAATGTTATTAAGTTTGTGGTTATCATTGTTCCGCTTATGATATTGGTTTCCTTTTTATTTGCGAATGTTTTAGTTAACCTTAATAAAAAATTATCCGCAGTGATTAGGACAATGATTTACATTCCAGGAATTGTATCCGGAATAGCAACCTCTGTAATTTTTATATTTGTTCTGGATTATAAAGGTGGGATTATAAACCAAATTTTAATGAAGCTTGGACATTCGAGAGTAGCATTCTTAAATGATCCTTTTTGGGCTGCCATATCCGTTATTATACCATCAATCTGGCTTGGTCTTGGAGGAAACACCATATTAATGTACGCCGGTATGATGAATATACCAACGGAATACTATGAGGCTGCTTCCGTAGATGGTGCCAGTGCCTTAAAAAAAATGCTTCATATTACAATACCGCAGATGAGGAATATAGTCGTGCTAATGAGCATTGGCTTGACCGCAGGTACCCTTCAAATGTTTGATATTCCTTATATGCTTACTGGCGGCGGACCATCTAATTCAACACTAACACCAATGCTATATCTCTATAATAATTATAGGGATACCAGTAAAGGCATGGGCTATACAATTGCCGGAGCTGTTTTGATGCTTATTCTTATAACGGCAATCAATTCGATCGTATTTGCTGTTATAAAATCAGATAAATCTATGGAAGGGTAGGTGTTATTGTGAATAAAACTAGTAAAAAAATTGAAAAAGTCGTGTTTAGCATAATAGCACTGATTATCGCGTTTCTAGCCATATTCCCATTAATATGGATGGCTTTAGCAAGTTTTAAAACAAAAAAAGAAATATTTGCAGTCCCATTAAAAATATTCCCTGAAAAGTTTACGCTGGATAATTTTGCTGTAATATTTGGGGATAAATCGGTATCTTTTGTTAGATCCTTGTGCGTAACCTTTATAGTCGCTGTTATTGCTGTTTTCTTATCATTGCTTATTAATATGATGGCTGGCTATGTATTTGCCAGAATGAACTTCCATTTTAAAAAATTCTTATGGGTATATTGCATCATATCAATGTATATTCCCGGCATGACGATACAGTTGACATCCTTTCTGGTAGTGCATCGTTTGGGAATGCTGGATACCTTAGCAGTATTGATACTTCCAGGCGTAGTATCTGGGTATAACATATTCTTTTTCCGCCAGTTCTTCCTCAATATGCCGTTAAGTTTAGAAGAGGCAGCTATGATTGATGGCGCAGGAAGGCTAAGAATTTTCTTTAACATCTTTGTACCTTTGACAAAAGGACCTATGGTTGTACTTGGAGCAGGTACCTTCATCGGTTATTGGAACAGTTTTATATGGCCATCAATGACGATTACACAACCTAGATATATGCAAATCATGCAGATTATAAGATCCATGAGATCCGTGTATTCAACCAATTTTGGTGCCGTTATGGCCGGAACTTCAATTGCGGTTATACCACCGATAATTTTATTCTTTATATTTCAAAAACAAATTGTTGAAGGTGTTGTGTTATCCGGTATAAAATAAATACAAGACATAATTACGGTACCAGTATTTCTGCCAGCAAAAATGCGCTTAGTCGGTGTGATTTAGAATTGTGAGGAGACGGCAATGAGTAAAAGGGATAAGCTTTTTATAGTTATTTTAATGATTACGACTTCGATTGTTTTTTCTGGGTGTTCAAACGCGGAAAATGCGCAGAGTGAGTCGGAAACCCAGGGGGCGCCAGAAGTAGAATCCGTCGTTGGTGAAGATGATGCGAAAGGCTCAGAAGNNAATGACTGCCTGGGAAAGGAAAGCCGAGGAAGCTATGGAAATCTTAAAGGAACATAAGAAGAAGAACTTGACCTATGCTCCCTTAAATGATCCAAAGGATGAATACAGCCTAAATATCGTTAAAAACATACATATGGTAGCAATTGAAACCGGAGAGTATTCGATTAATCAGACCAAAACAAATTATGGTATCGGCGGTACCGA
>DOWG01000138.1:2848-4950 GCA_003519685.1 Lachnospiraceae bacterium | reverse complement strand
CATAGGATAGACTTTATTAGGGTTGTGAACAGTAACTTTTAAATATTGATTCGCCCATCCGAACGGTTGGTATCCAGCTTTTCTGTTTCCACATAGAAGCGAATATAACAAACGGCGAGCAGCGTAGTCAAAAATCCTAAGAAATTAAGTATCTGCTGAGCATAGAGCCTACTTCCGAAGAGCATCAGGTTTGATTTCTGCAGATAATCCAGCAGGTTTCCTCCGAGGATGGATACGAAGAATCCCAGGACACCGGATACCGATGAGGTGATGGTCAGCCAGGTCATCCGTTTATCACTTCGGAAGAAATCCAATTGTACGCCAAAGAGTCCTATTCCTACGAAAGACCATGCGGTTGCGGAAAAGAAGGTGGCTACAATTGTCATAAGATAAGCGTTACCCGGTACGGTCAGTGCCATGGCAAGAAAGTTAAGACCCAGGCAAAACAGAGAATAGCGCAGCATTTTTGCCATGCCGAACCGGTCAGCCAGCCGTCCTATCTTCGGAGTAATATAGATCCGATATAAATTGGCAATAAAAGCAATTACCATAATAAAGGTGTAAGGCAGAGATAAATCTTTGATCTGATAGCTGGCGTTAAATGGTGCACAGATAAAGAAAGAAAAGGTATAAATACACTGGATGGTAAATGCCTTTCGAAATTTACGGTTTCCAAGAGCTTCTTTTATTTCCTGCCAGATACTTAAGCTCTCCGTATCGGCGGCGATTTCATTTTCTTTTGCTTTTTTTGCGAGCCGTCCGTGCATCTCCTTGCCATGCTCATTCACATAGGAGACCCTGGGCTCCTTCATCTTGGAAAGACAGATGACATTGAGCATGGTTAGCAGGAAGATCATTACACTAATCAGGATAAATCCGGTTACAATATTCCTTTTGGTAAAGAAGTCCAGAATCATTCCGGCCAGAAGCATTGTGGTTGATACTACAAATACGGCAACGGAATCTTTGATCGAGAAATATTTACCACGGAGCCGACTGGGTACCAGGCTTGCGATCCAATCCTGCGAAGCCGGAAGCCCGATTTGTACAAAGATCTGCCCTATAAAATAAAGAAGGACAATGATAATGCCTTTCATAGAGTTACTGATGGCAAGCAGCGGTATCAGGTAAATTACAGAAAAAAGAATTCTCTGCAGTGATGTAACACATACTAAAAACTTGTACTTCTTCAAGCGTTTGAAAAAGTTAATCAGGAACAGCTGGGAGAGTGCTGCCAAGCTGACCAGGGAAGAAATGATTCCGATATTTGCATCGGAAATTCCGCAATAGGACATTAACGATGCCAAAAATGTACCGCCGACCAGCTGCGCGATGGTTTGCGTGGCAGTATCCGCCGTAGTATAGTAGATACGGCTTTTTTTATAGTCCTCTTTTGATTCGGGCAGAGCCATATAATAGATCCTTCTTATTTGACCCATCAGATATCTCTGCATGTACATTATATTATTTCGCATTACCTAATACCTCCGTATGATAGCAATATTTAAGCCTTATCAAAAATCAATATCGCATAGGATAAGTGATAAATTGTATCCGTACGATTCTTATTCATCGTTGTATTGCCCTGCTTTTAAAGAGACGGTTCCGATCTTTTTAATCGTTGTATGTCCTGCTTTTAAAGAGACGATTCCGATCTTTTGCATTTTCACTACTTTCCTTAGTAATTATAGCATGTAAATACATTCTATGTATAACTTAATACAGGAATATGAGCAAAATGTAAAGCTGTTTTTTATTACCAGCAAAGGGGTTACTGAATTCGTCTTGAAGGAATATCCACGATAGATTATAATAATTTAATTAGTATAAATGTCATAAATCATATTTAGGGTTTAGAATTATTGGCACCTATAGAATAGGAAAGAGGATTTCGATTGATAATACATAATGAAAATTTTATTATAGAACAAATTGCTGATTCCGGGCAATGTTTTCGGATGAACCGAATCGAGCAGGATAAATTCAGTGTAATCGCATACGGCAGATATTTGGAATTGACCCAGATCGATGAAAAAACTGTTCATCTAAGCTGTAAGGAAGAGGAATTTCATGAGATTTGGGAGGAATATTTTGATCTGGCC